>JAEZYO010000779.1 GCA_023419055.1 Pseudomonadota bacterium
CTCGGGCATCGATGAGCGGTCCGCTCGGCCGCTTGCCTCGTGAATCCTGCAGGCGCTCGTACGCGATGAACGCTCGCAGCAAGAACGGCGGGAAGGCTCGAAACAAGAGCCGCGCCTCGACCTCGAGCGGCCCCCTGGCGTCGCCGACGTCGAGCTCGTAGAGGTAGCGGACCGGCTCTCCCGGGGCGAGCGAGCGCGTGTCGATGATGGCGTCGGGCGCCTTCACGAGCCCGCGCTGCGCGTCGAGCGCACCCACCGGAAAGAAGATCTCGAAGAGCGCGTCGCGGCCGCGCAGATTGGAGCGGCACTCGCCCGTATCTTGGTCGTACGGCGCGTCCTCGAAGCGCGCGGCGCGGGAGCTTTCCTGGCCAGGCAACGCCTCGCAGCGACCGTCCGGACCAATCTGCCCGATGCAGCTCACGCAGCGCAGGAACCCGTTCTGGAAGTTTATCAAGCCTCGCCCTCGAAAGTTCGTTCCACCGAGCTCTGGCGGTGGGGACCAGCGGGGCGCATCGGGGCCGTCGATCACGTCGGCACCGAACAAGCCGAGCGCCCTGCCCTGCGCGTCGAGCGAGCGGTCGTCGCTGTTCACGCGAGTGAAGATCTTGTCGCGGAGGTCCTCGTCGGGCCGCGATAGCTTGCCGACCTGATAGAGCACTCGGCCCCGCGCGTCGCGCACGCTGAGCTCTACCCAGAGCTCGCGCTCCTGGCTGAAGCCCGCGGGGACGCGATGCCCGGCGCCCACGTTCTCGACGCGGATGGGCACTTCCAGCCGCGAACCACGCCGCGAGAGCGGTTCGATCTCGAGCGAGACTGCGCTCGCGAGCAGGAGATCGCGGCGCGCCCTCGGGTCCACCGGGAGGGAAGCGGCGTCGAGCGAGCTCGCGGGCGAGCGCGGGAGCTCGAAGCGCGGGTCGAGTGGAATATCCACCCCCGTGAAATAGTGAGGGTGGTGGGACGAGCTTCGTTCCGAGTTCGTCGCCACGAAGCCCTCCGCGAGCGAACCGGGCTTTCGGCTCTCGAAACGAGTGCCCGGCGGACAGCCGTCGCTCGCCGGGGCCCCGGGCTCCGGCAGACACACCCCGGGAAAGGTGGACAGGTGACAATCGACGCACGAGGCGGCGCGCTCGCCGCGGCGCTCCTTCTGGTCGCGCCAGTCCGCCCACTCGCTGTACGCGTTACGCAGGCGCTTGAAGTGTTCACCACGGCTCCGGCCGAGCACGTCGGTGCCGAAAAGGCGGACGTCGTGACAGCTGCCACAAAACTCACTCGACCTCTGGTACTCCCGGGCGCGGTCGCTCGTGCGGCGGTGCGCCCCCGAGGGAACGAGCTCGTCCTCCCCGGTGACGCCCGAGAACGCAAATATTGCTGAATTCAAGAAGGCCCCCGAGTTTCCGATCCCCTCGACGCCGCGGCGCGCCTCGGGACGAAAATCGAACTCTTCCCCGGTCTCGCTCGAGATCCAGAACGCGTTGCCGGCGTACTCTCCGCGCGCGGCTCCCCTTCGCACCGGACGCGCCGCCTGGTGGCAAACCGTGCACGAGATCCCCTCGAGCGCGGCCTTCGGAACGAGCTCGGCGAGCGGCTCATGGGAGCTCGAGCGGCTTTCGAGCGCGCGAAAGGCAGGGACGCCCCCACCGAGCGACAGCTTCGGCAAGTGGCAGTTGCTGCACCACCCCTCACCGCCGGAGCCCGTTACCACGACGCCGCTCTCGCGGTCCCGACAAGCGAGCGCGCCTGCCGGCCGCAAGATCCCCGCACCGTCCGGGCAATCGCGGTTGCGCCCGACCTGCTCGGTGATGAGCTGCTCGAGCGCTTGAAAGAGCGGTGACGTCGCTGAGTGCGCCATGATCGAACCCCGCCACTCACTCGCGTGGCGGGGATGGCAGCTCTCGCAGCTCTCGACGTTCGCCGTCGCCGTGAGGGGCGCTCGAGAGCCAACCACCCGACGCGCCCGGTCGTCGCCGTGGGCGGAGACGAGCGCGAGCACGACCGACGCGAGGGCGACGCAGAGCACGCTCGCGCTCGCTCCCCACCGAGAGTGAGCGGGACGCGCAGGCTCGGAGCGCACCGACTCGTCTCGTTGGGCAAGCTCGGGCTTCGGCGCCACCGACTCGACCACGCGCGCCCCCTGGAGCCGCCCGAGCTCACGCGTGATCTCGCGGGCCGAGCCGGGTCGCTGGGCCGTGACGGGATCGAGCAACCGCAGGCACAAACTCTGAAGCCCCGGAGGAACTGCTCGCGAGCGTTCGACCGGGAAGGCAGCCGGGGCGCGCTCGGACCTTTGCTCGAGCGAGAGCCGGAGCCCCTGTCCGGCGAAAGCAGGCTCCGAAGCCAGCGCTTCGTAGAACATCAAACCGAAGACGTACCGATTCGCGGCGGCGTCCCAGGCGGCGCCACCCGCTTGAGCGGCGGGGAAGTAGCGCAGCCTGTGCGGCTCGGGAGAGAGGTGCACCTTCTCCGCCCCGAGGGTTCCGGCCACCCAATCGTCGGCGGGCAGGATCACCTCCGAGTTCGTCGTGAGGACGACGCGCTCGGGGAGCAACGGACCAGGAAAGACCCCCTTGTCCTCGCATTGAGCGAGCAAGCGAGCGAGCGCGGTGAACACGGTACAGGCCTCGCGCGGGCCGGGCGCGCGCTTGAGCAGACGATCGAATGGGGTGCCGCGCACGCCACGCACGAACCACGCGCCCTGCGCGTCTTCGCCTGCTGCGAAAAACCCGCCGATGCCGCGGGCCATGCCCCAGCGGAAGGCGCGACGCGCTTCGTCGTCGCTGGCAAGACGAAGCAGCACGCCCGCCCCTTCCGGCCCCTGCACCTCGAAGCGGCGCGCTCGCCCGAGAGCTTCGAGCGGGCCTCCCCTTCGATAGCCGGCCTGCTCGGGCGTACGCGACTTCATCGGAGTTCGAGCACGCTGCTCTTCGGTGCGGGCGGAGTGGTACCGGCGCGGATCACCCAGGTGAGCGCGCCCGCGAGAAGCGCCGCACCGAGGACGATCCAGAGAGCGGCCCTGTTCGAGACTTCTCGCGGAGCGGAAGCGCGCTCCAGCAGCGCGACAGTATCGTGCGCCGCCGCCTCCTTGCCTTTGGGCTTTGCGGCGGAAGCGGCGGGCGCTTCCGAGGCGCTTCGCTTCGGCCCGCGGGAGCGAGGAGCGCCCCGTTGCTCGCCCAGGGCTGCCGGAGCGAACGCGTCGAGAACGTCGAGCACGGCGCGCGCGGACTCGGGGCGATCGCCGGGCGCCTTCTCGAGGAGCTCGAAGAGCATGTCTTCCACGCCGCGCGGCAGCGCGCGGCGCACGCCGTCGGGTAGGGCCGGAGGCGGAGCGGTGCACTGCAGATTGAGGAGCTCGCGCGGAGACTGCGACTCGAACGGCGCGCGTCCGGCGAGGAGCTCGTAAAAGAGCAAGCCGAGGCAGTAGAGGTCCGAGCGGGCGTCCACCTCTGCCGCGTCGATCTGCTCCGGGCTCATGTAGGCGAGCGTCCCGACACTGTGAGTCGTGGTGTTCCCCGCCGTCGCGAGCATCTTGGCGATGCCGAAATCCATGACCTTGACCGTGCCGTCTTCGAGCAGCATCACGTTCTCGGGCTTGAGGTCGCGGTGGACGATGCTCGGGTCGTGCTCGTGGGCGTGCGCGAGGGCGCGTGCGACTTGCACGACGATCGCGAGCGCGTGGCTCGGCTCGGCCGAGCCTTCTTCCGTCAAGAAGGACCTGAGCGTCCGCCCCTCGAGCAGCTCGAGCGACATCAAGAGCTTGTCCCCCACTTCGCTGAAGGCGAACGCGCGCACGATGTTCGGGTGGTCGAGCTTGGCGAGAACCGCCATCTCGTTCGTGAACAGTCGGCGAGCCGAAGGCAGCTTGGCGAGCTCGGGGCGCAGCACCTTCAACGCGACGTGACGGCCGGACAGCCGCTCTTCGGCTTCGTACACCTTGCCCATCCCGCCCTCTCCCAGCAGCCGAACGAGCCGATAGTCGCCGATCGTTTCCATCGTGAGCCCTACCTACGCGCGAGCCGGTCGAAGGACTTAAGCGCCCGACGGCTGCCGGCGTCACTGTTCGAACGGGCGCGGACACCCGGACCTTTCAGTGCGCAATTTGCCCCGCGCGCACGTTTTCCGACCTGGGCTCACCTCGTGGTAGGCTCGGAACCGAGTCGACGGTGCCCGACGAGTTTCCAGCCCTAGAGACCGCTGCTGCGCTCGGCGCGCTGGCAGCCGCGATTCGAACCTATCAGCTCGTGCACGCGCGAAGTCGAGTGCCCGCCGAGGCCGACGCCATGGTGGAGGCCCTGCGCCGGGGTGAGCTCGGGACCGCGCGAGAGCTGTCGCAGAGGTCGGAAGGGGCGGCCTTCACGAGCGTGGCGCAAGCGCTCTTCGAGACGCTGGACGCTGCGGGACCAAGGGTCGAACGCGCGGCTCTCGTGGCCGAGCTGAAAAGCTCGGTCCGCGACGCCGTCCAGGTCGTGCGCGAGCGCGTCCAGAGCGGTCGGGCCCGCGATCTTCTCGTCGCCCTGGTGCTCGTGGGTGCGGTCTTCGTGGCTGCGCGAAGCAAGATGGGGCACTCGGTCCTCTACTTGCTGGCCGCGGCTGGCGCGCTCCTCGCCGCGTCGGGTTTCGTGCTCCGGCCGCGCCTGATCGATCGCGTGGAGCGAGCGTCCAATCGTTTGCTCGATGCAGCCGTCGAGTCCCTCGATCAGAGCCGCGGCTTCGGGGGCGAGCCCTGTCCCGCGTGCGGTCGCGTCGAGGCGATCGTCGTGTCGCCGGCCGCGCTGGGAAATGGAGCGTCCAAGCTCGGCGTGGTCGACCTCCGAATCTGTCGGAACTGTGGCTACTTGCAGGGCTCCGTCGAAGACCCGAAGCGGATCCCGCTCGGCCCGGAGCACGGTACGAGCCTCAGCGCGGACCGCGCCTCCGTCCCCGGCGAGGAACCGGCGCCTCCTACGGAGCACGAGGGTTGAGCCCTCTCGGGCGAACGCTTCGTCACAAAAAGTCCGCCAAATTCGCCGATGAGCGCGGCGAGAGCTTCGAAAGCTTGCGCCCGGGCGCTCCCGAACAAAGACTTCACCGGCCCGCTCACCGGGAACGCTAAATCCATGGACGCATCAGGCAGCCACGAGTCGAACCGCACTTACTACGACGCCTTCTCCGAGAACTACGAGGCGCACCGGGGAGAGAACGATCCGGGCGGCTACCACGAGCTCCTCGACGAGCTCGAGACCGAGTTCGTGCGCCGCTACGGCGCGGGGCGCGACGTGCTCGAGGTGGGATGCGGCACGGGGCTCGTTCTGCGCCGTATCCGCGAGTTCGCGAAGGTTGCCCGCGGCGTCGACCTGTCGCCGGGCATGCTGGAGAAGGCTCGTGAGCGCGGGCTCGACGTGGTGCTCGGTTCGGCGACGGAGCTCCCCTTTTCCGACGAGAGCTTCGACGTCACCTGCTCTTTCAAGGTGCTCGCGCACGTGCCGGACATCGAGCGCGCGCTCTCCGAGATGGTGCGCGTGACGCGCCGGGGCGGGACGGTGCTCGCCGAGTTCTACAACCCGTACAGCATCCGTGGCCTGCTCAAGCGGTTCGGCCCCGCGGGACAAATCGCGCAGGGCGCCCATGAGAAGCACGTCTACACGCGCTTCGATTCGCCCTTCGACCTCGAACGGCTCCTCCCCCCCGGCACTCGCATCGTGGACGCACGCGGCGTCCGAATCGCGACGCCGACCGCGCGCGTCATGCAGGTACCCCAGCTGCGGCGCTTGTTCCGAAGCGCCGAGCAGGTGCTCTGTGACAGCCCGCTCCGCGTGTTCGGCGGCTTCTACATCGCAGCGATCCGCCGCGAGCACTGACCGAGAAGCCTTGCTCACGCGAGAGCGTCCCACCTCCTTCTGGCTCTCCGCTCTGCGCCGCAGGGCGGAGAAAATGTACGGCGAGAAGCTCGACCTCGATGGAAGCATCGAATTTTCGAGCGACGAAGAGCGCCGCGCCGCCCTCAAGTTCTTCAACGCCGCTTTTCGCGCCGAAGAGTCGGGCCTGCGGCAGGCGCACGAGCTCAGCGACGAGGTCCGCTCCTGGGATCCCGAGCTCGCCGAGGTGCTGAAGCTCTACGGCGACGAAGAGGGCTGGCATCGGGAGCTCCTCACCGGGTTCTTGGACCACCTGGGCGGCGGGGTGCAGCCGATGGGTCGCGTGACTCGGCTCTTCTATCGCGCGTATGCGCGCGCCGAGCGCATGGAGACGATCGTGCTCACGAACCTGATGTTCGAGACGATCGGCTCCACGACTTACCGCCTGGCGCTCCGGAACGTGCGCGAGCCACACGCTCGCAAGATGCTCACCATTCTCACGCGGGACGAGTCGTTCCACGTGCCGCTCAACGTGCACTTCTTGCGCCGGGTGCTCGCTCGCACCGACCCGAAGCGCCGCCGTCGCTTGCGCGTGATTCACCGCCTCCTGTTCCTGAGCCTGGTGGCGCTACCCCTCGCGAGCCGCCCCAAGGCGCGCGCCTTCGACGGACTTTCGACGCTCACGCTGTCGCGCGCCTACGCGCGCGAGCTCGCGAAGCTCTTCGCCTCCGAGCCCGAGCTCGACTTCCGCGCCCCGAGGCTCCTGCTCTCGCTGCTCGGGATTCGCGAGAGCGAGCTCGTCGAGGCCGGCCCGAGCGCCATCAGCGTGGAGGCCGCGGAGCGCGCGATCGATCGCGATCGCGTCGTCGTCGAAGAGCTTTGACTCGACCGCTCGCGGCCCTGCCGCTTCGTGGGAGAGCGCTGCGTCAGAAGACGCCGCGCAGGCCGAGCGTCACCCCATTGGGTGAAGCGTTGACGTCCGGCCGAGCCTTCAAGCCGAGCTCTCGGCTCGGTGGCAGGCGGACGTCGGGCGCCTTCGGCAGAGGGACGGAGCGCACGCTGCGAACTTCGGGCACGAACGAGAGCTGCGCCTCGATGACTCCGACGGCGGCGAGGCCGAGGAAGCTCCAGGTGCTGATGGTGCCGGCGAGGTGCCAGTCCTGCGCTCGGTTGCCCGCGTTCGAAGGCGTGCTGTCGTCAGCCAGCGTGGCCGCCTGACTGTCGATGTTCGACGAGATCGAGAACGAGGCCAGCGCCGCCCCCGCCGTCACGACCTCGGCGCCGAGGAAGAACCAACCGAGGGAGGTGTCGCGGTTCTGAAACTGTCCGACGCCGAACGGCACCGCGGCGATCCAGCGCTCGTTCTTCTCGACGACGACCTCGCGCGAGGCGAGCTGCTCGAGCTGCGTCAAGCGCGCGCGTTGCCGGAGCTCTTCGAGCCGCACCGCCTCGGCTTGAGCCATCGCTTCCTTGAGCCGCTTCTCTTCATCGGCGCGAATCTTCTCTTCGAGCCCCTTTCTCACGCGGAAGAAGCGCTCGATCACCGGGCGCGGGAAGATCAGGCTGTCCGGCGGCTTCATCTGCAGGTTGGTGAGCAGAGCATCCCGGAGCGGCGTATCCGCCTCTTCGAAGCGGCCGCTGCCGATGAGGCACGCCGCGTGGAGGATGCGGGCGTCCTCTTTCACTTGAGGCTCGCTGATGGGGCGCTTTGCCTTGTCGTCGAGGAGCGCGCCGAGCTCGTTGGCGCACTCCTCGTACTGCCCGGCGTCGTACAGCGTACGAACGCGGCCGAGCTCGCCTTCGTCGTCGAGCCGATCTTGAGGAGCCGCCACGGGCTCGGCCTTGCCGGTCGGGGCCGGCGCCGTTTGGGCGTGCGCGAGCGATCCACCGAACGAAAGGAGCGCCGCGGAGAGCAGCGCCGTTCGCCGATTGTGCTCGTGCCTGATCCTGACCGCCGACGCCATCCACATGCCTCGGCCTTCCGAGCCGAGCCGCCTACATCAAAGAGGGGGTACGGCCAAGGTAAGACCAGGCGTCAGGGCAACGTCAAACGATTCCGGCGGCTGGCTGCTCCCAGCTGGCGGAAAGAACGAGCACCTGGCACCCAGGCGAGCCTGATTCATCGAGATCTCGGTCTTTCCACGGATCTCCCGCCCCATGCACTCCACGTGGCCTCCCTCTACGCCCTGGTAGAACAGGGTGGCGGGCCGGAATGGAATGACACCGCGGATATAGACGATTTCGCCCGGCTTGTCGGGGACGCGTATTTCGCGGTCGAACGTCACGGCGCGAGCGTCGCAGCAGGGATCGCCGGGCGGCGGAACGAACTCGAAGCGGTGAGTGCCGGCGGTAAGCTGGAAGGTTGCGCCGAACCAGGCCTGCTTCTCCTCGCCGTCGATCTTCACCGTTGCTGCCTGGGGGCCCGTCACCAGGATCTTCACCGGGACGGTCTGAGCTTCATCGACCTGGGCCGGCTGCGGTCGCTCGCGTGGCGGCGCGCTCGGTGACTTCGGCCGTGGCGCCGTGGTCCCGCGCGGCGTGCTCGAGAGCGCGATGCTTCGTTCAGGCGCGGGCGCGACGCCGGGCTCGGGAGGCCTCGCCGCCACCCTCGTTTTCGCGGTCGACACGGGGGGCGGAGGTTCCGGCTCACCCCCGACGCGAAACAGCGCGAACCCGATGCCGGCGACGGCCATGCTCGCGACCGTGGCGCGTCCGGCGCTCTTCAAATTGCGCCGTAGCCGCTCGCGCCGGCCGTGACTCGCGACCTGAGCGACGAGAGCCGCGTCGCTCGGACGAAAGGCGAGCGCGCGATTGAGGCACGCCGCCGAGACGGGGATCTGCCGCGCCTCGCGCGCTCGGTCCGCTCGCAGGATGAGCTGATCCACGATACGCGGCTCGTACGCCTTCAGGTACGCTTCCGGACTGCACAAGAAGGAACGGAGCTCCTTCCTCAAATCAGTGAAGGCGAGAGCTTCGAGCTCGTTCTGCAACGCTTCACAGAGCTCGCCGGCGCTCGCGAAGCGCTCCTCCTGCTTGTGGGCGAGCGCCTTCCCGACGATCGCCGCGAGACCCGCGCCGACCGTAGGCAGGGCCTTGTCCGCGGGCGTAAAGCTTCCCTCGAGCACGCGTCGCAGCACCTGCGCCGGGTTCTTGCCGTCGAACGGGAGCTTGCCGACCATCGCCTCGTAGAGCAGGACGCCGAGCCCGAAGACGTCCGAGCGGGCGGAGACGTCGCCGCCTTCGATCTGTTCGGGCGCCATGTGCGCGGGCGATCCGAGCACCTGACCGGTCGACGTGACGCCTTGAGCGTCGAGCAGCTTCGCGATCCCGAAGTCTGTGATCTTGACGAGCGGCGCGGCAAGCTCGCTCGAGCGTTCGCTCGCCTTTTCGTCGAGCTCGCGCGGGGTCGCGATGAGGACGTTCTCGGGCTTCACGTCACGGTGAATCACGCCGAGCCCGTGGGCGTGATCGAGCGCCGACCCGATCTCGATGCCGATGATGGCGGCTATTTCCGCCGGCAAGTGGCCGTGCGTCGCGAGCAGCTTGCGCAGCGTGGTGCCGCGCACGAGCTCGACCACGAGGTAGCGCTCGTCGTCGTCCGCGTCCGAGACGTCGTAGACCTCGACGATGTTGGCGTGCCGCAGCTTCGCGACGGCGAGCGCCTCACTCACGAACCTGCGCGCGACCTCCTGGTTCTCGCGCAGGTGCCGGTGGATGATCTTGACGGCGACTTCGCGCGCGAGCCTCCGATCTCGCGCGCGGTACACCGTCGCCATCCCGCCGTGGCCGATCTCCTCGAGGATCTCGTACTTGTCGAGGTCGGGCGTGCTTTCGACCGCGGCGGCCAGGACCTATCCTCCCGTTACGCGAGACTCAGGGCAGCTGCTCGACCCGGACCGCGTTGGTTGCTCCACGTACTCCCACACGCGCCCCGTATACCATGACGAAGCGCTCGCCGGACTTCACGAGTCCGTTGTCCGTCAAAAGCTGCGTGATATCGCGAACCTGATCTTCCAGGCTCTGCTTCTGAGCGACCAAGGAGCGCGGGGCCACGCCCCAGTGGAGCGCGAGCTGACGAAGAGTCCGCTCGTCCGACGAGAAGGCCAGGATCGGCACGCCCGGACGCGCCTTGGAGACCAGGCGCGCGGTGACGCCGCTCTCGGTCAGCGTGACGACCAGCTTGGCCCCCACTTCGCGCGCGATGGCGCACGCGGCGTGCGCGATCGAGTCCGGCGTCGTGTGGTCCGGCTCGGAAGCGCTCGGCGCGAAGAAGCGGCTCGCCTCGGCTTGGCGAATGATGCGGTCCATCATGCGCACGGCCTGGTGCGGGAACTTGCCGGTCGCGCTCTCGGCGGAGAGCATCACCGCGTCCGCGCCCTGGAACACGGCGTGGGCGACGTCGCTCGCCTCGGCGCGCGTCGGGCGCGGAGAATCCACCATCGATTGGAGCATCTCCGTCGCCACGATCACGGGCTTTCGGTGAATGCGACAGGTGCCGATGATCTGCTTCTGGATGACGGGGACCGTCTCCGGCGGCAGCTCCACGCCGAGGTCACCGCGCGCCACCATCGCCGCGTCGGCGGTGCGCACGATCGAGTCGAGGCGCTCCACCGCGGTCGGGGTCTCGATCTTGGCCACGATCGGCGTCGGGCGGCCCTTGCGCTCACAGATCTCTCGCAGCTCCTGCACCTCTTCGGCGCGACGCACGAACGAGAGCGCGACGTAGTCGACGCCCGCTTGCAGACCGAAGTCGAGATCCTTGCGATCCTTCTCCGTGAGCGCCGCGAGCCGGAGGCTGCCGGAGGGCAGATTCACGCCCATCTTCGAGCGCATCGGGCCGCCGTGCTCGACTCGGACCTGCACGCGCTCGCCCTTGATGCCGACCACGCGGAGCTCCACCTGGCCGTCGGAGAGCAGAATGCGATCGTCGAGGCGAACGTCGTGCGCGAGCCCCTCGTAACCGATCGCGACGGTGCGATCGTCACCGGTGTCACCCGAGATCAGGTCGACCACGTCGCCGGTCTCGAGCGCCGCAGGTCCGACCTTGCCGGTGCGGATCTTCGGGCCGCAGAGATCCTGGAGGATGGCCACGTACTTCCCGAGAGCAGCGCTTTCGGCCCGGACCATTTCGAGCCGCTTCTGGTGCTCTTCGTGCGTGCCGTGGGAGAAATTGAGACGAGCGACATCCATGCCCGCTTCGATGAGACCGCGAATACCCTCTCGGCTTTCGACGGCGGGACCGATGGTGCAGACGATTTTGGCGCGACGAGCGATCATGACAACCTTGAGCAAGGGTCGCCCGAGCGATGCCGCTGGTCGGCATCCGGCTCGAGGCGGCCGAACGAGTCCAGCATGCCACAGGGCCAGACAAGTGGGGTAGGCGCCCGGTCGAAGTTCTGAAGGCTCCGGCGATCTTTTTCTGTCGGCCGGTAGGTAGCCCGAATTCGTGATAGAGCCCCCGCGACGATGTCGGGCTTTCGACGCGATGCGCAAGGCGTGGCCACCCTCGGCGGCGGCTCCCTCCAAGAACTGCGGCGGAGCGCCGGCGTCCCCTCTCCTGCCTATTTCTACGACGTCACGGGCATGGCCGAGGGAGCGCGTGCCCTCGTCGGTGCGTTTTCGGGTCGCAAAGGGCTCGTCGCGTACGCCATGAAGGCCAACTCCGCAGGGTCTATCCTGCGCGCTTTCAAGGCCGCGGGCACGGGCGCCGACATCGTGTCCGGAGCCGAGCTCGAGGTCGCCATCGGCGCCGGTATCGAGCCGCGTCAAATCGTCATGAGCGGCGTGGCCAAGGCGGATTGGGAAATGGACTTGGCCCTCGGAACCGGCATCCGGGCCCTCCAGCTCGAGAGCGTGGAAGAAGTCGATCGCCTCGCCGCCCGTGCCCGGGCGGTCGGCAAGCAGGGCCGAGTGTCGCTTCGCATCAAACCGGGCGTCGGGATCGACTCGCATGCGCACATCGCGACAGGGCACGACGAAGCCAAGTTCGGCATCGCGATAGGCGACCTCCCCGCAGCGTACGCGGCGCTCGACCGCCACAGCGACGTGCTCGATCACGTGGGCTTCTCGGTGCACGTGGGCTCGATGATGACAGACCCGACGCCGTACCTCGCGGCCGCGCGCGTGGTGTGCGACGTGGCGCGCGCACGGCGCGCGAGCGGGCGCTCGCTCGAGTTCCTCGATTTCGGCGGCGGCTACGGCATCGACTACGGCGGCAAGCCCGCCGAGCCGGCGCCTCGCTTCGTAGCGGCAGCGTTCGAGCTCCTCGACGAGTGCGGACTCTCCGATCTCGAGCTCGTGATCGAGCCGGGACGCAGCCTGGTCGCGCCCTACGGCGTCCTCGTCGCGAGCGTGCTGCAGAGCAAGCAGAGCGGCGATCGACGCTGGATCATGATCGATGCCGGCATGAACGATCTGATTCGCCCGGCGCTCTACGGCGCGCGGCATCGCATCGAGCCGTTGGATCGCCCGCCGGGTGGCACTGAATGGCGCGTGGTGGGCCCCGTCTGCGAGAGCTCGGACGACTTTGGCTTTCATGCCCTGGGCGAGGTCCCTCCGGCGGAGGTCGCGATCCGCGACGCGGGTGCGTACAGCTTCGCGATGGCGAGCGAGTACAACGGCCGCCCGCTGCCAGCCGAAGTGTTCGTCGTGGAGGGTCGAGTCCAGATGGTGAGCCCGAGTCCAGGGCGCAACTCCTGGGTGACGCGACGACTCGAAGCCTGAGCGAAGGGGCGCCGGTGAGGTCGAGGCGACGCCTCCGCATCAAACTATTGGGCGCACTGCGTCGAAGGCGCGCTCTTCACGGGCGGATTGTCTTCGTCAATCCTCACACGGTGTTGCCCCGCATGTTCCAGGCGCTCGGAGCGCGAGCTTCCTCATCGCGCTCGCTCCGGCCCTCCTGATGATCGACTTCATCTTGCCGGGGCTGCTCGTCGGCCGCCACATCGAGACGCTCCCGAAGCTCAGCCCCTTCGCTCGCGTCCTCGTTGATCTCGACGCTGCTCCGGATCAGCGGTGCGCCCTGTTACGTGGCCGCCCTCGTGACCGGAGCGTCACTCACGGGCTGCACCTCTTGCTCTCGCTCGCCGAGCCGCGCGGAAGCGCGCTCGCGGCGGCGCCGTCGACCCCGAACCCGTGAGCGCTCGCTCACTCGCCGGCGCGACGCTTCGGATCGACCTGCTCGCGCGAGGCGCTCGAGGGCGCCCGATAGCCGCCGCTCGGACGAGCGGTAGACGAGGGGCCGACTTGCGGCCTGCTCGATGGAGGCGGCGGACGCGAGCCGCGCGTCGCCGACATGGTGCTCGACGAATCGAGCCGGCGCGCTCCGCTGCCCTTGCCCGGGGAAACCGTGCGGGTGCGGTAAACCTCGCCGTCGACGACGACCTCGACACCGAGGGTCCTGCAGCGCCGGGCGAGCCGCTCCAGATCGACCCCGGGCGCGACGAGCAGGCCCGAAGGCGGGGACGGGTCGATGAAGAGGTCGACGGTCTGGCGACGAGTGCGCAAAAGCTCGCGAATCTCCGGATCTTCGACCCAGAGGAAGCCCATGGTCGCGACGAACTCGCCGCGCCCGATGACGGCGCTCACCTGCATGAGCGTGCGCGCGATCGGGTCCGGTAGGCTCGCCAAGGTCTCGAGCCGGGCCTTGAGGACGTCCGCCTCGAAGCCGGCAGAGAGCGCCTGGGAGATGGTCTGCGGCGTGATGAGGACATCGAGCTCCCCCATCACGCTGCCGACCTCGACGAACGGGGCCAGCGCGATGATGGAGCCGACGCTCGCTTCCGGACCGACGCGGAGCGCCTGGTTGTCGATGAAGCGGCTCGACGTGGCGACAGCGGGCGCCGCCTCGGAGCTGTTCGAGAGGTAAGCACGACCCCGCGGGGTGATGCGCAGCGTCGGCCCGACGGTACCCTCCACGTCCTCGACGTCCCCGAGGTCGACCACCCCGAGCAGGTGCAGGCTCTCGAGCGCGATGCGACGAGCGATCTCCACCGGCGTCGAGACGGCGATACCCAGGCGTTGAGCCCAGCGCTCGATCAGGCGCCCTACCCCCGGAGTGCGCGCGTCCGAACGCACGTAGGCCGCGATGGCTTCCCAGGGTACCCAGCGACCGTCCGCGAGCTCCTGCAGCGCTTCGAGGACCAGCTCCTTCAGGACCGAAGCGGCGCTCGGCTCGCGCGCCTCGAGCGGCGCTCGCAGCACCTCACCGTCCGGGCGCGCCTCGTCCCAAGCGCCACCGCGGCGCCAGGCGAGAAATAGGGCGCGGCCGAGCTCCCCCACGACGAGAGACCCGGGCGGCGCCGCCGTACCCACGGCAGACGGATCCCAGAGACCGATCGCGCGACTCAGCGCGGCGGTGAAGGCGATGGCTTCTTGGTCGCGACCGAAGCGCGTCGCGAACTTGGAAATCAACGAGCGAGGTGTACCCACCCCCGGCCTCACCTCCACGCTCGGGTCGCGCACGCTGAGCGCCATGGCGAGCGCAACGGGCGCGGGATCCTCGGCGAAGCGAGCTCGACGCGGCGCGTGATCGTCACCCAAGACGAAGCTGCGGATCGCGTGACGCTGAGCTTCACGCTCGGCGCGCCGCTGCTCTCCGACGATGGCGGCCACCTCGGTCGGAATGACGTGACGATTCGGGTGAATCGGAATCAGGTAACCGCGCCGCTCGAGCGCGAAGCCCACGCCGCGCCGCGAAGGCGTCGCACCCATGGCCCCGCGCAGGCGCAGCGGCTCGCGTTCGAGGTCGAGCAGCTCCTCCGTGTCGACCTCGCCGCCTACGTGCTCGACGGCGTTCAGCAGCTTGCGCTCGAGGGGCGCGAGCTCCTCGATCTCGCGTCGAAGACGCGCGCCGTCGGCGAAAGCCTCCCAGGCTGGTTCGAGCGCGAGCGAGAGCGGCGGAGTAGCCGAGCGACCGAGGTAGTGGCTCGCGACGCTCCCGGCCACGTCGGGGTGGAGCTGCCAGAGAAGCGCACGAACCCCGTGGGGGTCCTCGCCTTCCCAGGGCCGCAATTGGAGCAGGTGGGCGACCGGCAGCAGCAGCTCGACCCCGGTGCCACGGCTTCGGACGAAAATGACGCCGCGCGCTACGAGCGGTTCGACGGCAGCGGGCAGGCTCCGCGCATAGAGCACGCCCTTCGCTTCGGCGACCCGGTAAAGCAGCTCACGAGTCGGGCCCGGCAAGATGCCGGGATCGCGAAGCTCCGGAAGCTGTAAGAGGACCCTGGCGACCTGTGACGGGATGTCGATGCGCTTGGCCTCGTCGACGCGGATCTTGATCCGCGCGATCAGGCTCTCGAGCTCCCGGTCCGGGAGCTGACGGAGAACGTCCACCAAGCGAATTGGGCCGGACGCGAGATCTTTGCGGCTCTGAGGCATGAGACGTGATGGTCAGGTCGTACCGTGGGGCTCCCCCACCCGAAGCGAGGTGCGAGCTTTCCGAAGGCTTCTCATAAGAACCAGCTTTGTCGAGTTCTGTCCAGTGCGGCGAGCCGGTTCAGGCGGGAAAACGGCCGTGACACATTGCCCCTCCATCATCGGAAGGCTCCGCTAGCCCGAGGCCGCCAGTTTCGAAACACTTTTCGAGGCGGAGAAGGAAATACCCGCCATTTCGGAGGGATAGGATTACTCTCCAGGGTTTCATCCTTCCCATTTCGGCACTTTTGTCGCTTTCATTGCGGCGCCGTTCCGCCGCATCGAGACTTCCTCCCCCCAACCCCGTCTAGACACCCGCCATGATCTTGCGCGACCCGGTACACGGCCTCGTCGCCTTCGAAACACCGGAAGAGAGCATCGTTCCGGCGCTTCTCGAGGCCGCCGAAATTCAGCGCTTACGGCGTGTGCGACAGATGGGGCTCGCCTCCCTCGCCTACCCGGGCGCCGACCACACGCGCTTCTCTCACGCTGTGGGGGCCGCTCACGTGATGAAGGAGCTCCTCCGACGCCTCCGTTCGTTGCATGAGGCTTTGCCATTCTGGCAGCGCGTGACCACCGAGCGAGCTCGCGAGGCACTCGCGGCCGCTCTGCTCCACGACGTGGGGCACGGCCCCTTCTCGCACCTCTTCGAAGAGGCGCTCCCCAAGGCTCGACGGCACGAGGATTGGACGCGCCGCGTCGTGCTCGATCCGAGCACGGACGTCCACCGCATCCTCCAGCGCTTCGATCCGCACCTCCCCGCGAGGGTCGCCGATCTCATTCACGGACGGCACGAGGTCACGTTCCTCGCGCGCGCGGTCAGCGGCACCTTCGACGTCGACCGCTGCGACTATCTCCTCCGGGACGCTCACGCGACCGGGGTGAGCTACGGGCGCTTCGATCTCGATTGGCTGATTCGCAGCCTCTGCTTCGGCAAGGCGAGCGAACCCGACAAGGCGCCTCCGCTCGCGATCGACGGCAGCAAGGGCATCCCCGCCATCGAGTCGTTCTTGTTGGCGCGACTGTTCATGTTCCAGCAGGTCTACTTTCACAAGACCGAGCGCGCGAGCGAGTGGATGCTCTCTCGCATCTTCGAGCGCGTGGGCTGGCTGCTCGGCGAGGGCAAGCGCCTGCCGGGTACCCCTCCCGCCATCGTCTCGCTCAGCCGCGAAGGTGACGCGCCGCTCGACGAGTACCTCTCGCTCGACGACGGGGCGCTCTGGGTCGCGATCGCGAGCTGGCGCGACTCCGACGATCCGGTGCTCTCCGATCTCACGAGGCGAGTGTTCGCTCGCAAGCTGTTCAAGACGCTCGAGCTCTTCCCGCATCAATCCGGCCCCCGCGAGCGCGTCGAGCGGCTCGCGGGGGCGCGCGCCGGCGCGCGCCGGGCGGGCTTCGATCCCGAGATCCACGTGGGCCTCGACGCGGCGTCCACCCTCGCCTTCGACGACACGAACGATCCGCTGATGGTCGCGTTTCCGCGCGGAGAAATGCGGCCGCTCGCCGAGGTGTCCTTTCTGCTCGGCCGCCTCGCGGGGCAGCGTATGGAGCGGGTGCGATTGATCTTCGCGCCGGAGCTCCGGGACGAGATCGAGAAAGCGGTCGGCTCGTGAAGCTCGTCGCGCCCGTCCTCGCGCTGTCGCTCGCGTCGGCGTTCGCGTCGAGCGCGCGCGCCGACAGCGCGTTCGGGCGGCAGACGACCTCGGACGTGCGCGGCCAGGTCGACGGCAACGCGACCTCCCCTACGGGTGACGGCGTGTACGGTCGCTTCGACGGCGATCTCGATCTCGGCGTCGGTGCCGGCGCGGCCTACCTGACCGGGCCCGGCAGGTTCGGCTTCTCCGGGCGGCTCAGCGCGCACTACTTCGCCGTGGCCGGGGTCTACGTCGACTACTGGGACGCGCTCGACGGCGGCGCCTCTACGCGCCGCGCGCTCGGCTTCGGGGTAGACGTGAGGCCCCTGTTCATTCCGCGCTGGTCTACGAACCGGCAGATCGGGCGGCCCTTCGTCGATCTGACGCTCGACTCGATCTCGCTCGGGCTCGGCGCGTTCTTCGCGCAGCCGAACGACGAGAGCTTCGGGGACGAGCGCGGGTTCGAGGCCTCCCTCGGGTTCGGCGTGCCGCTGCTCGCCCGCGCCGACGGCCCCTGGCTCGAGCTTCGCGGGGCGCTCGAGTGGCCGAACTCGAGCGACGTCCGTGAGAAGGCGCTCCTGCTCCTCACCTTTCACTTCTTCACGCTGAGCCCGTTCGCTCGCGCCGACTGAGCGGCTTCAGCCAGGCTTCGGCTTGAGGCGGCCCTCGAGCTCGGCCTCGCGAACCTGCTCGCGCACCGCCTCGCGCTCCCGCACGAGGTAGTCACGAACGGCGGCCCTCAAACGCGCATCCTGTAAGTAGTGCGCGCTGTGCGTGATCGTGGGCTCGAAGCCGCGCGCGAGCTTGTGCTCACCCCCGGCGCCGGGCTCGAAGCGACCGAGCCCGCGCCGGATGCACTCCTCGATGCCGAAGTAGAAGCACACGTTGAAATGAAGAAACGGAACGTCTGCGGACGCTCCCCAGTAACGCCCGAAGAGCGCGTCCTTCCCGAGGAGGTTGAAGGCGCCGCCGAGCGCGTTACCGGAGCCGTCTCGGGCCACGACGAAATGCAGGCGCTCGGGCATGGTGGAGAAGATTTCCTCGAAGAAGGCGCGCTTCAAGTAGCGCCTTCCCCACGGGAACTTGTCGACCGTCGAGACGTAGAACTCGTAGGCTCGGTCGGCGAGCTCGGGGTTGAGGTCGCTCCCCGTGAGGGCCACGAGCTCGATGCGTCGATCCTTCATCTCTCGCCGCTCGCGGCGAATTTGATTTCGGTGCTTCGACGAGAAGCGCGCGAGGAAGTCGTCGAACGACGCGTAGCCTTGGTTGTGCCAGTGGAATTGCACGCCGTAGCGCTCGACGAGCCCCGCTTCACCGAGCTCGGCGGCCTCGCGGCGATCCGGAAAGAGCACGTGCGCGCCGGAGGCAGAGAGCTGCTCGCACAGCAGCACGAGCCCCTCCGCGAACGCCCGAACCACGCGCTCGCGCTCCACGCCGGGCTTCACCAAGAGCCGTGGCCCGGTCGCCGGCGTGAACGGGACCGCGACCACGAGCTTCGGGTAGTACTCGATGCCGAGCGACCCCTCGGCGAAGCGAGCCCAGGAGTGATCGAAGACGAACTCGCCCTCGCTGTTTCCCTTCAAGTACGAAGGAGCCGCGGCCAGGATCTCGCCGCCGAGCTCGAGCGTGAGGTGCAGAGGCAACCAGCCGCGCTCCGCGCCCACGCAGCCGGTGCGCTCGAGCGCGTCGAGCCACTCGAAGGCGAGCTGCGGTGACTCGTCCGGAGAGACGAGCTCGTTCCAGCGATCGCGCCCGATGGCGCGGATCGACTCGTGAGTCCGCATCGAGAGCTCGAGGCGCGCTTCGGCCGCTCGGGTCATGGGGCGACGCCTCGCGGGAACATCGCGGAGCGGAGCTCGCCCGTCGTGCGACCCGAGGTCTGCGCGAGCCGGCCGAGCACGAGCTCGTTCAGCCTGCCTCCGGGCGGCGCCGCGACTTGCTGCACGAGCTCGACGCTGCACGTCACTCCCATCTCGAGGGTGAGAGCTTCGGCTAGGCGCCGCGCGTGTTCACCGCTCGGTCGGCGCAGCCCTGCGAGCCGGCGCTTTACGGCGAGCGCCGTCCGCATGAGAGAGTGATAGCCGATCAGCCACTCGATCAGCGCTTCGGTCGGGCCTCCCTCGATCGCGCTCCGGACGCTGGAGAGCCGCCGCTCGAGCTCCGCGAGCGGTAAGGCGTCGAGCTCGCGCAGCGCTCCCGGGAACTCCTCCGCGAGCTTGCGGAGATCGGCGGGCCGGACGTCGCTCGGCTCGCGGCGGAGCTCGATCAAGCGCTCGTACTTGCGAGCGAGTCGGGTAAGCGCGAAGCTTCCGGACGACATTCGCGGACTATAGCGTGCACGAGCGCGCCACGGTACGTGACCTAGGGTCAGAGGAACCGCCGCACGCGGTAGAGAAACCCTTCGATCAACCGCTCGAGCCAGGGCCGGCCCTCGAAAGAGCCGAGCTCCACTTCACGGCAAGCGGCGAAATCCTGCAAAAATGAGCGTTTGTGGGCGGCGGCGAAGGCCTGGTCGCGGATCGCGACGTTCACCTCGAGGTTATAGCGGAGCGAGATGTAATCGAGGTTGTAGCTCCCGATGGTGCTCCAGCGGTCGTCGATGACCGCGCTCTTCGAGTGCAGGATGCTCTGGTGCCACTCGAAGATACGGACGCCGCTCCGAAGCAGGCGCCCCCAGATGGCCCGGCTCGCGTGACGGACGATCTCCACGTCCGAGACGGCGGGCTGGATCACGCGCACGTCCACGCCGCGCTGGGCCGCGCGCATCAACGCGCGCATCACGCGGCTGTCGGGGATGAAGTACGAGTTCGCGATGTAGGCGTAGCGCTCGGCGCGGTAGAGCTGGGAGACGTACGTGTGGGTGATGAGGCGCCGGTTCCTGAACAAGCTATCCAGCACGCGAACGTCCTGCGTGCCCGATGAACCGTCCCGCAGCGTGGGCGGCCCGAGCTTGGTCCAGGGCGTCCTCGCGAGCGGCTCCCCGCTCGCGCCGCGCCAGGCCGTCAGGAAGCCGGGCACGAAATCGCGCACCACGGTGCCCTCGAGCTCGACCGCGTCGTCGCGCCAACCTCCTCCGCCCTCCTCGGGCGCCGCCCAGCGATCGGCCAGGTTCAGCCCTCCCGCGAAGCCGATCGCCCCGTCGATCAGGAGCACCTTCCGGTGATCGCGCCTGGTCAGACGCTCGAGCCGGGAGCGGCGCCGCCAGGGGGCCACGGGGTTGAATTCGGCAACTTTCACGCCGGCGCGGCGGAGCTCGGCGAACATGCCCGAGTCGGCCGTGATCGACCCGAGCGAGTCGTAGAGCACCGCGACCTCGACTCCGCGTGAGGCGGCTTCCCGGAGCGCCTCCGCGAACCGCCGCCCCGTGCGGTCGGAGTCGAACCAGTACATCTCGAGCAGGATCTGCTCGCGCGCGTGCTCGATGGCGGACAGCATCGCGGGAAACGCCTCGGCGCCGTCCCGGAGGAGCCGCACGCGATTGCCCGCGACGTAGGCCTCCGGCGGCTGCCAGAAGCGGCGCGGAGCGCGCGTGAGTTCCATCGGCTAGCGATGTCCTTCGCAGAGGATGCCGACCGCGGTGCTCATTCCGATGATCCTGGTGCGCGGGGGAGCATAGCGGGAAGGACCGGCCCGTGGTAACTACCTCGTCTCATGCTTGCTCGGGTGTCCGGACGCCTCGCCACGGCGCTCACGCTTTTCACCGCGCTCGCGATCACGGGCTGCAAGAGCTCATCGAGCTCACCTCCCCCGGCTCAGTATCCGCCGCCGTACGGGCAGCAGCCGTACCCCAACCAGCCCTATCCTCAGGCCCCGGCCCCTGGACAGCCCGCCCCCGTCGCTCCGGCGCCGGGACAGACGCCAGCCGTACCGGCGCCCGCGCTCGGCGCGAACGCCATCAACCAGATCGACATCGCCGCGCTCCGCAGCCGCGCGCAGACCATCCTGGCCGAGCTCGTCGCCGCGCTAGCTCCGCAACATCAGGCGCGCGTCCAGGGCATCCCGCTCGTCGTGGACAGCACCCCGGGCGAAGTGAACGCCTTCGCCGCGTGCACGAAAGAAGGGCGCGCCGCCATGGCGATCACGGACGGCTTGCTCGAGATCGCCGCCGGGCTCGCTCGAGCT
>JAEZYO010000921.1 GCA_023419055.1 Pseudomonadota bacterium
CGCCTGCGTCGATACGATGACGTCGAGCGACTCGTGCGCCCGTGCGGGCGGAATCCCCCTGGCCGCGTGCTGACAGTGAGGGCGGGATCTCGCTCGGGCAAGCTTGCCCCACTGTGCTCTCCGCCTCGACACGAGCTCCACCTCGGTGACGCCGTATCGTGACCCGCTTCGTGAGAACGCGCCAAAGGAGCACAGATTTCTTTCGCCGAGCTCCTCTGAGCAGGCGCTCAGCTCGAAAACATCGCCAAATTACTCGTTGGCTTCGCGGATGACCCCAGGCAGCGTCCCGTCTCGAGATTCGTTCGTGCGCTCGAGAGGTTTGGAGAATGTCTCATGGCTCTCTTCCCGCGCTGGTCCACGACCGCGCTCGGCGTCGGAGCAACGCTCTTCGCCTCGAGTGCGCTCGCGATTCCACTGGGAGCGTGGATCTGGGTTCGCACACCGTATTCGACGAAGCAGAGCGACGCGCCGATCCAGCCCGTCCGCTTCGATCATCGTCACCACGTTCGGGACGACGGCATCGACTGCCTCTATTGTCACTCCTCGGCGGTGAGCTCGAGCAGGGCGGGCATTCCCTCGAGCGAGCTCTGCATGGGCTGTCATGCGCAGATCTGGAGCGCGAGCCCGGCGCTCGCCCCGCTTCGCGACAGCTACTTTCGAGATCGGCCGATCGTCTGGCGCCGCGTCAACCAGCTCCCCGACTTCGTCCATTTCGACCACTCGGCTCACCTCGCTCGAGGCGTCGCCTGCGAGACGTGCCACGGCCGGGTCGATCTCATGGCCGGAGTCTACCCGGAACACTCGCTGACCATGAGCTGGTGTCTCGACTGCCACCGCGATCCGAGCGCGTACGCCGATCAGGGCGACCGCCCTCCGGAACCGCCTCTTCATTGCAGCGGCTGCCACTACTAGGCTGAGCGATGGATCGCCGGGACTTCCTCGAGCTGTCCGCGGCAGGCCTCTTGCTGTCGCTGCCCGCGGGCTGCTCTCGCCCTCCGCGCGAGGAGGTGATCCCGTACGCGCGCCAGCCGAGCTCTGTGACATTGGGGAAGGCGCAGTGGTTCGCGACCTCTTGCGCCATCGACGGTGACTCGAGCGGGCTCCTGGTCGAAACTCACGAAGGTCGGCCCACCAAGATCGAAGGCCATTCCGAGCACCCCGCGAGCCTCGGCGCAGCGAGCGCCTGGGCTCAGGCATCACTGCTCGGGCTCTACGACGCGAACCGCGCGCGCGCCGTGCGTCACCGTTCGACGCCGAGCACTTGGGAAGAGTTTTCGCTCGCCGTCCGAGAGAAGGTGACTTCAAAGCGCGGGCGAGGGATGCACCTCGTGCTCGCACCGACGAGCTCGCTCAGCGTGGCTCGCCGACTGGAGCGCCTGCGCGAGGCGCTACCGGAGCTCGCTCTGCACTTCACGGCCGCGTTCGGGCCCGAGCGGCGCCTGGCCGCGAGCCGGCTCGCGTTCGGACGCCTGCTGGATGCTCAGTATGATTTCACCCGAGCAGAGGTCGTGCTGAGCCTGGGCTCGGACTTCCTCGGCGTCGAACGTGGCGCGCTCCGTTCCGCTCGTGATTTCATGCAGGCGAGGGGAGCCCGGCGTCCCGGCGAGGCGATGAATCGCCTTTACGTGGTCGAGCCGGCGCTCTCCCTCACTGGCGCCAAGGCCGATCACCGGCTTGCGCTCGAGCCTTCTCGCATCATTACGTTCGCGCTCGCGATGGTGAAGAATCTCGCGCCAGAGCGAGAACTTCCGAGCGTGGCGGAGCTCGGCGAGCGCGAGCGCGCCTTCGTCGACGCGGTCGTCAGGGACCTGCGCGCGCACGCGGGGCGTTCGATCGTCGTCGCGGGTGAGCAGCAGCCGCCGCTCGTCCAGGCGCTTTGCCACCTTTGCAACGAGGTCCTCTCGAACCTCGGGGCCACGACCTGGTTCACGCGCCCGACCCTCGTCGAACCCGACGCCTGCGAGCGGGGGCTCGGCGACTTCGAGCAGGCGCTCGTGAGCGGCGGAGTGGAAGCGCTGATCATTTCCGAAACCAACCCGGTCTATGACTCCGGTGACGAGGCGATCGCGCGGCGCATCGAGAGCGTGCCCGTCAGCGCCTACCTCGGGCTGTACGAGAACGAGATCGCCCGAGCCTGTCGGTGGATGCTGCCCGGGCGACACTACCTCGAGTCGTGGGGCGACGGCCGCAGCCGGGACGGCACCGTCTCCTTCGTGCAACCGGCGATTTTGCCGCTCTACGGAGGGCGGCAGCTCGACGAGGTTCTCTGCCTGCTGTCGGGGGACGGTCCCTCGAGCGACCTCGAACGCCTGCGCGAGTTCTGGTCCACGCAGGGGCTCGCTGACGACGGCGCCTTTCGCGAAGCGATCGCGCTCGGCTTCCTGCGCGGCTCGGCGTTACCGCGCGAATCCGTCGCGTTCGACGTCGAGGCGATCGAGCTCGCGGCTCACGAGCTCGAGCCGCCGCGGACAGGCGCGCTCGAGCTCCACACGCGCGAGGACTACGCCGTCCACGACGGTCGCTTCGCGAACAACGGCTGGCTCCAAGAGCTGCCCGATCCGGTCACGCGCCAGTCATGGGGCAACGCGGCGCTGCTCGCTCCCGAGACCGCACGCCGCCACTCGGTGAAGAACGGCGACCGCGTCGCGCTCTCGGCCGGCGCCGTGCATGTCGAAGTAGTGGCCTTGGTCGTCCCGGGACAGGCCGAGAAGGCGGTGACCGTCGCGGCGGGTTACGGCCGGAGCGGCGAGGAGAGGGTGGCCGCAGGGATCGGCGCGAACGTTCGAGCTCTGCTCCGCACGGGGGAGCCCGTCACCCTCACGCGCCGGGGCGAGGGCGAGCCGGTGCTCTATCAGGAGGCGGATGCCGCTTCGCCCGAAGCGGTGAAGGTAAGAAGCTTTGCGGCTTACGAGAAAGCTCCGCGCCGCGCCCTCCCGCTCGCCCCCGAGCTCTATCACCTGAAGCCCACGGGGGCGGTTCAGTGGGCGATGTCGATCGATCTCACCGCTTGCACGGGGTGCGCGGCGTGCGTGATCGCCTGTCAGGTAGAGAACAACGTGCCCGTCGTGGGCCCGGAGTGGGTCAAGCGCGGGCGCGCCATGCACTGGCTCAGGATCGATCGCTACTTCGGCTCGAACGAGAACGACACGGTCACTTTCCAGCCAATGCTCTGCCAGCACTGCGAGAAAGCACCGTGCGAGTACGTCTGCCCGGTGAACGCCACGACGCACAGCCCCGACGGCCTGAACGAGATGACGTACAACCGTTGCATCGGGACGCGCTTCTGCTCGAACAACTGTCCCTACAAGGTGCGTCGCTTCAACTACCTGCGCTACGACGACGCTCCTCCGGTCGAGAAGCTGGCGCGAAATCCGAGCGTCACGGTGCGGGCGCGCGGCGTGATGGAGAAGTGCACGTACTGCGTTCAGCGGCTCCGGCGCAGCGAAATCGAAGCGAAAGTGGAAGGCCGTGAGTTCAGCGGCGCGGGCGTCCAGACCGCCTGCTCCGCGACTTGCCCGACGGGCGCCATCGTCTTCGGATCGCTGACGGACGCGAGCAGCCCCGTCAAAGCGTTGAGGGATCATCCGCTCTCTTACTCCGTCCTCGAAGAACTCGGGACCAAGCCCAGGACGACCTACCTCGCGCGCCTCATGAACCCGAACCCGAGCCTCGCCAAGGAGGAGGGATGAGCGAGACCGACCTCAGTCAACGCGTCCTCTCGATCACGTGGCGACCTCTGCGGCGTTTCAGCTGGTTAATCGCCGCGAGCGCAGCTTTCGCGAGCCTGCTCCTCTTCGGGATGCTCTACACGTTCGTGAGCGGGGTAGGGACCTGGGGAAACAACATCCCCGTCGGGTGGGCGTTCGGGATCATCAACTTCGTCTTCTGGATCGGGCTCGGCCACGCCGGAACCTTCATCTCCGCGTTTCTGTACCTGATGAATCAGAGTTGGCGCAGCAGCATCAATCGCCTCGCCGAAGCCATGACGCTCTTTGCGCTGGTGAACGCCGCGCTGTTTCCGATCTTGCACCTGGGCCGGCCCTGGTTCGCTTACTGGTTGATCCCCTATCCGAGCACGCTCTCGGTCTGGCCCAACTTCAGGAGCGCGCTGGTGTGGGATCTCTTCGCGGTCCTCACCTACCTGACGACCTCCGCGCTTTTTTGGTACTTGGGGCTGATCCCGGATTTCGCGTCGCTGCGCGATCACGCTCCCGGAACGCTTCGGCGCCGGATCTACGGCGTTCTCGCGCTCGGCTTCCGCGGCAGCGTACGCGAGTGGCACCACTACCGCGC
>JAEZYO010000925.1 GCA_023419055.1 Pseudomonadota bacterium
GAGCCGGGGTCACCGAGCGGGCAGGGCTCGGCGCAGGCGACGCCGGCGGTGACGCGAGCGCACCGAGCGCGCCGGGTGGCGGCGCGACCCCGGCCAGCGTGCGCGGCGATTTCGCGCTCGCGCGGGCGGTGGTGGCAGAGAAGAACGGCTCGAGCTCCGGGATCGAGCCGAGCGGTCGCGCCGCCGCGGCTCCGCGCGACAGCAAGTCTTCGGGACCGACCTGACGCTCCGAGATGCCTCGCTGAAGCTCTCGGAGCGACGTGAAGACGAGCTCCTTACCTCTGCCGGTCTTCACCACCCAACGCTCGGGCGCGACCTGGGACGCCTTGGGGGGGAAAATCTTGAACTGGAATCCACAGTTCGTGCACTTGACCGTCGTCCCCCGCTCGGAAATCAGGGCGTCATCGAACTCGTACTCGGTCGCGCAGCGACTGCAGCGGACGTCCATCGGGGTTCCAAGGGCAGGGCGGGGGAGAAGGTAGCATGGAGAGTTTCTCTCGTTCGAACCTACTTTTCCGTACGCCTTCGATGCTCCGAGCGACGGACCGACAGCGCTCTCTTCCCCAAACGTCGGATTGGTCCCCGGTCGCAGGGTCGCAACGCTGGTCGATAGTCCGCCCGGTTGGCCACGCGCTGGGCGTGAAGACTCATTCACGCGCGAGTGATTGAACGCAGCGGACTCCGCAGGAAAAAGGTGTTTTGTGCCGCCTTGTCGAGGGCACGTCGCTTGCTACCCTGACCGCGATGGGGCGTCGGTCCGGCGCCCGAGGAGTCCGTCCATGAAGCGTCCGGTCATCGCCACGTTGTTGCTCTCGGCGGCTTTGTTCGTTCCTGGTTGCCCGATCTACGACGACGAAGGGTGCCAGACGGATACGCAGTGCGCGCCCGGTTATGTATGCCAGGTCACGACGGGCGAGTGCGTCGCTCCGTACGACCCCACGCCGGAGTGTGACAAACCGAGCGACTGCCCCGCCGGTACCACCTGCGACCGCTACGGTGAGTGCCGCTCGGCGGATTGCAGCTGGGCCGACGTCGGCTGTGTCGCTGGTTACGTCTGCACCCGAGACCAAGGGGTCTGGCGCTGCCTACCCCAAGGGGCGAGCGGTGGAACGGGCGGAACTGGCGACGCCGGTCTGGGCGGGGAGACCAGCGTCGGCGGCTCTGCCGGCGAGCCCGGGATCGGCGGAGGCGCCGGAGGTGAACCCACGGGGGTTGGAGGCGAGACCAGCGTCGGCGGCTCCCCCAGCGGCGCCGGCGGCGGCGCTCCTTGCGAGTGCGGTCCCGTTGGCGGCGGCGGTCCGGTTGCCGGCGGCGGCGGCGCGTGCTCCTGCGAGTGAGCGCTACTTGATGACGCGCAGGTAGGGAGGGAGCTCGCGCTTGGGCTTGGCCCCGGCCGCAGCTCCCACCACCGGCTTTTCCTCGCGTGCTTCGGGGACCGGCTTCAGCTCGGGCTCTGCGGACGTTGCCTTGCGACGCGTTCGCTTCTTCTTCGTCGCGGCGGCGCCCTTCTCACCCTTGGCCTCCGTGGCTCTGGGTTCAGCGGCCTTGGCCTTGGGTTCGGCCGAGCGACCTTTGCCGCTCCCTGCACGCGCGGGCGCCTTCTTCGCGGGCTTGCCTTCTGCGGCCGGTGCCGGTGCGGCTGCTCCCGCCGGCGCGGCTGCCGGTGTCGCGGCGGCGGACTCCGAAGGTGCGGGCGCCTGGCCCACGGCCGCGAGCTTCGGCTTCGGCGCAGCCGGCTTCTGCTGCATCTGCGACGCGACCTCGGGGGGCACGTCGTCGGGCCAGACCATGCCCCGACCATCCTCTCCCACCAACGCGTAGACCGAGCTCCACGGCACGACGCAATGATGCGGGGAGCGATTGAAGCTCAACGTGCACGAGAGACCGTCGTCGTCGACGTGCAGGTCGGGGATCGGGATCGCCATGTTGAGGCCCACCTGCAACACGAGCTGCGGCTGCTTCCGGAACCAGTTCGGCACGAGCACGCGTTCGCCTCGAGGATCGAGATGGACGTACATGCTCGACTTCTCGAGCAGGGCCAGAGCAACGTCTTTCTTACGGGGCAGGCGGGTCGGCGGCATGCTCGCCCGGATGGATACCGCCTGGGCGGGCGCTTGGGTAGACCTTGATCGTCCCCGCTTCACGATAAGGGCAGGGACCTACCCGATTTCCTTGGGCTTCCATAAGGCAATGAGCTTGCCGCTCGTCTCACCGGAGAGCTCCGACCAGGTTCGGATGGGCAGTTCACACACTGCGAGGGCCGAGGTGGGGAGCGTCTCGGACGTCCCGCTCAGGACGTCGAGCAGCGCTTCGAGCCCGGGGTTGTGCCCCACGACGAGCAGGCGCTGGGCGGCACCGCCCAGGCGGCGGGCGGCGGCGACGTAGAGCGCGGCCGGCGCGAGGTAGAGCTCGTCCAGCATTTCCACGCGGCCGCTGAACCCCGAGGCCTCACTGAAAATCTCGAGCGTTTGTCGAGCGCGCGTGGCCGTCGAGCAGATCGCCGTGTCGGGCACGACCGCCTGTTCGCGTGCTCGCTCTCCCATGCGGCGGGCGGCTTCACGCCCGTTGCTCGTGAGCTCGCGTTCCTTGTCGTTGCCGGACTCGTCCGCGTGGGCTTTCGCGTGGCGCAGAATCAAGATCTCGCGCAAAGCGTTTTTCAGCATGAACCTCTCCATTCTGAATCGCAAGCCCTTAGGGCCCCGACCAGTGCTAACGTCACTCACGACCCGATGACCGCTCGCGTTACTCGCATCTTGGTCGTCGAAGACGAGCCAGCCATCTCGGAATCGCTCGCGTACGCCCTCCGGCGTGACGGCTTCAGCGTCACCACGGCAGCGACCGTCTTGGAAGCCGAGGAGCGCGTGGAAAGCTCGGATCTCGTCGTGCTCGATTTGATGCTCCCGGACGGCAGCGGGTTCGACCTGATCGGTCGCTTTCGCAAGCGACCCGGGGCGACGCCGGTCATCGTGCTCTCGAGCCGTGACGGAGAGGCCGACCGGGTGGCCGCGCTCGAGACGGGTGCGGACGATTACGTCACCAAGCCATTTTCCCCACGTGAAGTGGTTGCGCGCGTGCGAGCGGTGCTGCGACGTGCCACCCCGCCGGCCAACGACGACGGACCCGCTCGCTCTCCCATCGAGGTCGACCCCGGGACTCGTCGCGCGCGGGTCGAAGGCCACGAGCTCGAGCTCACGCGCGTCGAGTTCGACCTTCTGGCCTGCCTGCTCGGGACCCCGGGCCGCGTCTACACTCGAGCCGAGCTCATCGATCGTGTTTGGGGAGACGGCTTCGCGATCAGTGATCGTACCGTGGACTCGCACGTCAAAGCTCTGCGACGGAAGGTGAGCGAAGCCGGGGCGGACCCGGGCTTGATCGAAACCGTTCGCGGCGTCGGCTATCGAATCGGCGAAGCGACCTTCGGGATCGTCGCCGAGCCGTGACGCGGCTCATCGTCGTTTCGGTCGGTGCCATCGGGCTCATCCTGCTGGTCGCCTTCGTGATCTCGCGCCTTCTGCGCTCGCAGAAGCGCGGCATGAGCATCCGCATGCAGGTCTTCCTCGCGCTCGCGGTGATCGTCGGCACCTTCGCGTTCGGCCTCGGCGCGATGGTGCTCGATCGCATCGAGTCGCGCGCGGTAAAGCTTGCCTCGCAAGCCGCGGAAGACGAGGCGATCGCGATCGCCGGCATCGTCGCGGGCGAGATCGATCGCACCGGCGCCTCGCTCGATACGGTGGCCGCGCGCTTCGATCACGAGCGAGTGCGTGGCGCCGACTTGCGCATGGAGCTCATCGACGAGAGCGGAGTCCGGCTCTTCCCGCGCTCGGCTCCTCCTCCTCCTCCCGATGAGCCGGGCACGGTCTCCGTGGACGCGCCGGTCGTGGTCGCAGGGCATCGCATCGGCTCCGTGCGGGTGATCAAGCCCACGGTCGTGATGCGCGCGCTGCTCGCCGACATGGCGCCGACGATCCTCATCATCAGCACCGTGCTCGGGCTCGCGGCGGCCTTCGCTGCCGCGTTGATCGGACGCGCCATCGCCGCGCCGATCGAGGCGCTCAGCGCGTTCAGCGCTCGAGTGAGCGAGGGGGAACGCACCGCAGCTCCTCCACCGGTCTTCGGGCGCGAGCTCACGCACTTGAGCCGCTCGCTTGACTCGATGCGCCGTCAGCTCGAGGGCCGCCCCTTCGTCGAAGCGTTCGCCGCGGATTTGTCGCACGAGCTCAAGAACCCGGTCGCCGCCATTCGCGCCAGCGCGGAGGTGCTGGAAGAGAGCGCGCTCGACGAGCCGGTGGAGGCGCGGCGCTTCGTCGCGCGCATTCGCGAAGCGGCCGCCCGCATCGAGCGCCTGCTCGGAGAGCTGCTCGGCCTGGCCCGCATCGAGGCGCGCGGCGCCGAGGCGCTCGAGCGCGTCGATCTCGCGCGGCTCGCGCAGCGCGGCGTCGAGTCGCTCGGGGACGCGAGCAGTCGCGTCGAGCTCGAGGCCTCCCGTGACGCCCTCGTGCGCGGCGACGCGAGCTGGCTCTCGCGCGCCATCGCAAACCTGCTCGACAACGCGCTGGTCCACTCCGAGAGCGGGAAGGTCGCGGTCAGCGTGCGACGCCTCACGACCGAGGTGGAGATCCGAGTCGAGAACGAGGGCCGGATCTCGAACCACGTTCAGTCGCGTCTGTTCGGGCGCTTCGTCACGACGCGCGCCGATCGAGGCGGCACGGGGCTCGGCCTCGCCATCGTGCGCGCGGTCGCCGAGGCTCACGGTGGCCGCGCCGAGCTCTGTCATGCAGGCCCTCCGACCGTTGTCTTTCGAGTCGTCCTTCCGGCCGCCTAGTCGAACGCGGGCCTGGCTAAATTCGAATGAATGCGCTAGGTTAGGCCACCGAGCGAACAGGCAGTGTCACTGTACTCCGAGGAGTCTCCTCGAAAGCTCCACACTCCCGGCGCCTTTTCCGTGACAAAGCTTTGCTCGGAAGTCGACGCTCGGCGGACGCCGGGCTTCATCACCCCTAAGTAGAGGCTTTCTGTGGGCAACAACGGCAAGGACGGCATTCCGCATCACGTCGCGATCATCATGGATGGCAACGGTCGCTGGGCGAAGGCTCGGGGCCTCGCGAGAGCGGAAGGGCACGCCGAAGGTGCGCGCGCAGTGCGAGACGCGGTCGAGACCTCGGCGCGCGTCGGTATCAAGTACCTGACTTTGTACGCCTTCAGCGTCGCCAACTGGGCGCGTCCGAAGGGTGAGGTCGAGGCGCTCATGCGCCTGCTCGTCGATTTCGCGAAGAGCGAGCGCGCCGAGCTTCGTCAGAACGGCATCCGCTTGAACGTCATCGGTTCGATCGAAGACCTACCGACGGTCACGCGGCGCGCGGTCGAAGATCTCATGCAGTACACCGCTGACGGCGACCGCATGACGCTGACCCTGGCCCTGTCTTACGGCGGCCGCCAGGACATCATCGACGCGGCGCGCTTGCTCGCGGTTCGAGCCCGGGCGGGTCTCGTGCTCCCCGAAGAGATCGACGAGGGCTTCTTCCATCGCCACATGACGACGAACATGCTGCCGCCGGTGGATCTCTTGATTAGGACCGGAGGCGAGTCGCGTTTGAGCGACTTCTTGCTCTTCGAAGCCGCCTACGCAGAGCTCCAGTTTCTGCCGATCATGTGGCCGGACTTCAAGCCGGAGACGCTCCAGCAGGCCCTCGACTACTATCGCAACAAGGAGCGGCGCTTCGGCATGACGTCCGAGCAGGTTCAGGCTGGCGCTCAGGTCTTGAGCAGCCAGGCTTTCGATCCGCTCGATCGTCCGAGCTGACCTCCGGACCGCCTCTTCTTCCCCTCGCCGAGCCCCGATGGGCTCGGCTGGGCGGGTCAGAACTGATACTCGACCGTGTTCAGGGAGCGGACCTTGTCGGGCCAGCTCACCTGTCGAACAGCGGCCTTGATGCACTCGGCGAGCTTCTCGTTCTTGGGAGTCGTGGTCGCGTCGACCCCGACCGCTCGACCGTCCCAAACTGCGACCTTGAGCGTGAACTTCGCCGTGCCGACCTTGCAGGGCTCGTAAAGCTTCACGTCGGAGATGGGCTTCGCCAAGACCTCGGGCTCGAGGTTCGTGGTCGGAGTGTCCATCGGCACGGCGTTGATCGCCTCGTTGACCGACATACCGTCCTTGAACTCGGGTTCTCTGGGGGAGGCGGCTGCGGAAGCCTTCGGCTCGCTCGGGCTGTCGTCGTCCGGGCGGTCGCTGCCGGCGGCGGATTGCTCGACGTCATCGGGCGAGTCCGCCGCGGCACCCGTGACATCGGGCTCCTCTGCCGGCGGCGGAGGTGAGCCTCCGCACGCAGCAAAGCTCGCGAACGCCAAGCAAACCCAGATTGTCCGGTGGAGGCCCCGCATGCGTCGCAGCATATCGCGGTCCATCACGATCGTCGATAGCGACTATGCTTCGAGGTAGATGCTGCGCGGTACTCCGCATTCGCTTCGTTCGATCTCCTTGCTGGTCGTCGCGCTCTCCGCGCACGGTTGCGCGACGCAGCTATCGGACGAGAAGCGGCAAGAGCCGAGCAGTCGTCCGCCGGCAAAAAAGCTCCCGGAGCCGAAGCTCGAGATCCCGCCCGAGCCCCCGTTCGGCAAGCTCGAGGTCCCGAACTCGGGCCTGCCCTGCGACGTGGAAGCAGTCTTGAAAGCCAAGTGCCGCCGCTGTCACGGCGAGCCGCGCCGGCACAGCGCTCCCTTTTTCCTGCTGCGCTGGGACGACTTCCAGTTCGTGCACCGGAACGAACCGCTCTACGTCCACGTCGCGAAGGTGGTTCGGAGCGGATTCATGCCGTATCGCATTCCAGCCAATCCACCCGTCGAGCCGCTCACCGAGGCGGAGAAGAAGGTGCTCATCGATTGGTCGGAGGCCGGAGGACCGCGCGGGGAGTGCGGTTCGGATGCGTCGAAGAGCAAGCCATGACGGGACCATCGCCACCCGTCCTGCTCCTCGACACGTTCTCGCTATTTTTCAGGGCCTTCTACGCCTTGCCACCGATGAACACCGCGGCGGGCGAGCCTACCTCCGCTCTTTATGGTTTCTCGACCTTGATGCTCAAGCTGCTGCGCGAGCAGCCGGGTGCGAGCCTCGCGTTCGCGCTGGACGCCCCAGCCGCAACGTTTCGTCATTTGACTTACGAAGCGTACAAGGCGGGCCGGGCACCCGCGCCGGATGCTCTCCGCTCTCAGTTCGAGCGCTTGACGTCGCTGCTCGCCGCCTTCGGCGCGCCGACGTTTCGAGTTCCCGGGTTCGAGGCCGATGATCTGCTCGCGACGTTGGCGAGGCGCCTGCGCAGCGCGGAACGACCCACGCTCGTCGTGAGCGGCGATCGCGACCTCCTTCAGCTCGCCCACGGTTCCGTTCGCGTCTACTTCGTCGGTCGACGCGCCAAGGACGCGGTCATCTACGACGAGCGCGCGGTGCTCGAGCGCTTCGGAGTCCCACCCGTGCGCTTGCCGTCCTATGTCGCCTTGATTGGCGACACCTCCGACAATCTGCCGGGGGTTCCCGGGATCGGACCTTCGACGGCAGCGAAGCTCCTGTCGGAGCGCACGGACTGCAAAGATCTGTTGAGTCGGATCGAGGCCGTGAGCCCAGCCCGCGTCCGCGAAGCCCTGCTGACCCACCGCGACCAGATCCTTTCGACCGAGAACCTGGCGCGCTTGCGCGACGACGTCGAGCTGCCGGAGGGTCCGCTCTCCGCAGCCCCGACCACGGAGGGCGTGCTCGCGCTTCGGAAAATTTTCGAGGAGCTCGAGTTCAAGAGCTTGGGGGCTCGCCTCGACGCTCTTTTCCCCAGTTGAAGGCAGCGGGAACTCGGGCGGCGTGCCGCTGTCGAACCCAGACGATGCGCGTCCTCCGCGAGGCCCTCGAGCACGATCTCTACGAAATCTTGGACGTTTCACGCACGGCGAGCCCGGGAGACCTGCGCGCCGCCTACCGGCGCAAGGCGCGCGAGAGCCACCCGGACCTACATCCTTTTGAGCCGAGAGCGGGGGAGCGGATGGCGAGGGTCAACCTGGCCGGGCGCGTCCTGCTCGATCCTTATTTGAGGAGCGCCTACGACCGAGTGGCCCCGAAGCGAGACGCGAGCTCAGCGGAGGAACCAAGACGGGCTTGGTACGAGCGGTCGAGCGTGGCGGCGTCCGGGAGCGACGAATGGGTGAGTCCACCTCGCCCGCGCAGGTACCGCGCGCGCAGCCGACACG
>JAEZYO010000841.1 GCA_023419055.1 Pseudomonadota bacterium
CCCGCAGACGTCACTCATCCGCTCACGCCCAAGAACGTGCGCGTCACGCTCGAGGATGAAACGACGCCCGCTCCCGGTTCGGACGCGTTCCGCTGGTTCTTCTACGCCTCTTCGCCGCCCTGGACCAACACGCGGCACAGCCTGACGAACGTTCGGACGCTGCAGAAGGACTTTCTGATCAAGCTCCGGAACGTCTACTCGTTCTTCACCATCTACGCGAACATCGACGGCTGGTCGCCCACCGATCCCGCTCACGCGGGTCGGCCCGCGAAGGAACGCGCGCTGCTCGATCGCTGGATGCTCTCGGAGCTCGCCATCACCACGCGCACCGTGCGCGAGTCGCTCGAAGGCTACCTCTCTTACGACGCAGCAATGGCGCTCGTGGAGCTCGCGGAGAGCGTGTCCAACTGGTACGTGCGACGCAGCCGGGCTCGCTTCTGGGGGCCGGGGCTCGAGCAGGACAAGCGCGACGCCTACGCCACGCTCTACGAAACGCTCGTCACGATTTCGAGGCTGATCGCGCCGTTTACGCCGTTTTTCGCCGAGGAAATGTACCAGAACCTGGTCGCGCGCCCGAAGCTTCCAGGCGCCAAGGCGAGCGTGCACCTCGACCGTTACCCCGAGGTCGACGCCTCGCTCATCGACGAGCGGCTCGCCGCGGATACGCGCGCGGTACGCGACATCGTGAGCCTCGGCCTATCGGTGCGCACCGCGAACCGCCTGAAGGTGCGCCAGCCGCTGTCGCGCGCGGACGTGGTCTTCAACGACGGGACGCTCCGCGACCGGCTCGCGCAGTACGTCGAGCTCATCAAGGAGGAGCTCAACGTGCACGAGGTGCACTTCATGTTCCCCGGGCACGAACAGGGCGCGGTCTCCTTCAAGCTCAAGCCGAATTTCCGCTCGCTCGGCCCCAAGCTCGGCAAGAACGTGCAAGCGGCGAAGAAGGCGCTCGAGGCCGCGAATGGTCAGGAGCTCCACGCGGAGCTCTCGCAGAACGGCAAGGTGACCATCGACATCGCCGGGCAGTCGCTCGAGCTCACCGCCGAGGATCTCGCGATCCAGGTCGAGGCCGCTCCGGGCTTCGCCGCCGAGACGGGGCGCGTCGGCGTGGTCGTGGTGCACACGACGTTGACCGAGGCGCTCATCGACGAGGGGCTCTTGCGCGAGGTCGTGAGCCGCGTGCAGGCCGCCCGCAAGGACGCGGCGCTCGAGTTCACGCAGCGGATCCGCGTTCGCCTCGACGCGAGCGAGCGGCTCCTCCGAGTGGTGCGCTCGGACGTAGAGCATCTCAAGGCCGAGAGCCTCGCCACGAGCGTGGAGCTCGGTGTTCGCGCAGACGGGGTCGAGGCGGTCGCCATCGGCGACGAGCAACTCTGGCTTTCGATCGAGAGAGCCTGAGAGCTCGAGGCTCACGAGCTTGACGGTGAGACCGCGGCCTGGTTAGGTGAGCGGGGTTTAGCCAGCTGCCCTGCCTTCTGCAGGGCCGGGAATTGGGAGTCATGAATCGTTTCGAGCTCGTGCTTTCGCTCACCGCAGTCACGCTCCTCTCGGCCTGTGGAAGGGGGGGTGAGCCGCCGGCGGCGGCGCCGTCCTCGGCCGCGGGCGCTCCGTCTGGAACCGGTGCCAACGAGGGTGATCAGAAGGGCGTCAACCTGGAAGAACTCCTCAAGCGCGAGGCGGGCGAGCTTACACCCCGAGGGGTGAAGAGCGCCGACTCCGCGTGGACCGCGCAGGCGCTGTCTGCCGCCGACCCGTCGGTGAAAACGGCGGAAGACGGCACCGTCATCGTCGACATTCCCATCGGGACCGCCACGCCGGTTCATTGTCAGGTGTTCAAGGACGCGGTCGACCCCGGCAGCACCGTCGCCGGCTTCCTCGCCCAGAGCGCTCAGCGAGTGAAGTTCGAGCAGATCGTGCCGGCGGGGGTGCACGTGATCAAGCGCGCTCCGGCAGCCTTCCTCGATACGCTCTACACCGTCGACAGCGCCGGCGGGAAGCAGGTGGGGAACCTGAAGATCGCCTTCTACGCCGACGATCGTCGCTCCATCCTTTGCCTCCACGACGAGGGCGGCTACCGGGCCTCGTTCGCGAAGGTGAGCTCGGGCTTCTTCGAATCCTTCCAGCTACAGGCTGCCGAGACGCTCAAGCCGACGTACCGCGACGTGTCGAAGACCAGCATCGAGGACCTCGACATCGGCTTCGGCGTGACGAAGGTGCTCCCCGGCGAGGAGAAGGGCGGGAAGACGTACTCGACTCAAAACTCGTCGTTCATCCCGGTCTCTCCGGGAGAAATGGCTATCAAGGACGACATCAGCATCGTCCAGGTGGATGCTCGAGGCCGCATCACCAAGGGCGTCTGGGTGGAGGCCGAGGGCGGAGAGCTCGCGCTCCAGATCAAGCTCACGCCCGGTCCCAAGGGTGGGTACAGCTACGAGGGCAGCGTGAGCGGTAAGCCGGTGAAAGGCGAGATCGACGCCAAGCAGAAGCTCGCGACGCCCTTCGACATCATCGCTCTCATGAGGAAGCAGGCAAAGTCGGGCAAGGCCTTCAGCGAGGTCTTGAACGAGTATCACCCGTCGCTCGACCCGACCAAGCCGACGCCGGTGACCTACTCGCGCGACGCGAAGGCGAAGCCCGACGAAGTGACCGCCAAGCTCGGCGCGCAATCTGTCACGC
>JAEZYO010000951.1 GCA_023419055.1 Pseudomonadota bacterium
CCCCGCGGTTATTACCGCGCCGATCCGGCATCATGAGAGTCCGCGCGTCCGCGATGCGGACGAAACCGTTCAGGTCGCCGCGCGGAGAGCAGTCGAGCCCCTCGGGGCCGCTGGTCGCGAACGCCACGAACGGCGACTCCTCGATGAAGCGCGCGTACTCGGGGGTCACGTAGTCGACCTCCTTCGCCGTGGCAGTCTCCAAAGGGACGCCATAAAGGGCTTCCAGCTGCTCGACGCTCTCGATGATCGACATCGCTGCCTCCTCCAACACCGACCGGAAGCAGCTTACTCCTCGACGACGAGGGTGCCTAGGTCACGACGATCGGGGCGCCCTTCGTCACGATCATCGTGTGCTCGAACTGGGCTCCCAAGCTGCCGTTCGGAGTCCGAAGGGTCCAGCCGTCCCCATCTTCCACGACGCGCGTCGCGTTCGTCGTGAGGAACGGCTCGATCGTCATCACGAGGCCTTCCCAGAGCTTCGTGCCGTCGCGGTGCTTGGTGGTGTTCGGCACGCTCGGCTCCTCGTGAATGTGCCGGCCCACGCCGTGACCGCACAAATCTCGCACCACCTGGAAGCCTCCACGCTTGGCGCGACGCTCCACGGCGCTCCCGATGTTCCTGACCGGCGCACCCGCGCGCACCTCGGCCATCGCGTCCGCGAGCGCCTGCCGCGTCGTCGAGAGCAGCGCCTGCGCGCGCTGACTCACCTTGCCGACCGCGAAGCTTGCGCCCGTGTCCGCCCAGTAGCCGTCGAGCTCGGCGGACACGTCGATGTTCACGAGATCTCCCTCGCGGAGCACGCGCTTCTTCGACGGAATGCCGTGCGCGATCGCGTCGTTCACGCTGATGCACGTCGCCCCCGGAAATCCGTACGCGAGCTGCGGCGCCGAACGCGCGCCGTGCCGCTTCAAGATCTCGCGACCGATCGCGTCGAGCTCTTCCGTCGTGATGCCGGGCGCCACGTGCGCCCCCATGGTGTCGCGCGCCTCCGCGACCACGGCACCCACGCGCTTCAAGGCCTCGACGTCACTCTGATCGCTGATGGTCATGTTCGCCCGAGGGTACGCCCGAATCGCCGCTCCGGCCAGTCCGAGCCACGAGCTCCGCGTCGTAGGCGACCGCCCCGACCCTGCCTCAATCTGCGATCGAGCACTCGCGGAGGCTCACCATCGAGACGCCCCGATCCCGTCTGAACCCTACGTACATTCCGTCGAGCGTAAGCGTTTGCCCGCGATTGAGCGCAGCCAGTTCCGCGCGGTCGTCCGGCGAGAAGTAGCAGTAAAGGAGCGCGTCGGCCTTGCCTTCATCAGGGCGCAGCGCGACGTAGGGTGTCTCCTTGTACCCGCTGGTGCCGGTTGCCGTCCCGCCGAAAGGTCCCGACGAGTAGTCCACCTTCACGACCTTGCTGCGCCAGTAACCGACCTTTTCCACGCTGCCGGTCACTCTCAACAGCTCGCCATCGTATCTCTCGTCGAGCGCAAGCTCGTTGTTCGCGCCCTCTGCCGTGAGGGCTCGAATCCTCACCGAGGTTGGACTGCTACACCCCAGGGTGATCACCGCGACCAAGGAGCAACCCGCCACCATCGTCTTCGTCATGCCGGGCGCATCCTCTCCTGAAGGGTAACGCGACGCAAGGTCTCGTCCCGAACGGCGTCCCCGCTCGAAGCTCACGGCATGTCGCTCGACGGAGACTCGGCGGCGAGTCGTTCGATCGAGAGCAGCACGGCGAGCGACGTCTCGGCGAGCCTCTCCTTTCCCATCAGCGGCTTGCCGAGATCCGAGAACTTTACCTCGATCTGTCGGTTCCGGACGCGAGCGACGACCACGTACTCCATTTCCCCCTTCGGCGATTCCAGGCTGAAGGCGTCCGCCTCTTCCCCGATCCCACTCGGAAGCCGTTCACGGCTCATCCCGCGGCTCTCGCGGTAGGTGCGAAGCAGTTCGAGGAACTCCTTCGCCTTCTGCACGGACTCCAAGGTGCTGACCGCCACGGTCATCCAGGCGCGACCCGTCGCCGTGCGCAAGTCGAAGAGACACGCGGCCTCCGCCTTTCCCACGTCAAGGAGCCGCCCTTCACCGCTGTCTTGATAGGCGCGCATGTTGAGCTCCGCCCTCACGATCTGGACTTTTGGCGCGGCGAGAGCTTCAAGCCGCGTTTGCTTGCAGAGGTCGAGCCCGTTCACTGGGTAGAGCGGCCCTCTCCTAAAGTCCCTCGAAACCGTCGCCAGCGGCTCCTGCAAAGGCGTGGCCGATGCGGCGGGGACTGGCGATGGCGACGTCTCCTTGCAAGCGCCGAGCGCCATCACCCAGGCGATTAGAATCGCTGCAGCACCGGATCTCAGGCTCTGCACCCGTGGCGTCATCGCGGACCTCCCTCGAGACCCGCTGAACCTAGCACGGTGCGTCGCCGGCTTAGTATCGCCCGATTCAATCGACGATCGAGCAGTCGTACAGCTTGATGACCGGGACGCCCTTCGTGTACCCGAACGAGCCATAGGTCCCGTCGAGCGTGGCCGGTTGCCCGCGATCGAGCGCCGCGAGCTCACCGCGGTCGGCGATGTCGAAGAAGCAGAGCAGCATCACGCCGCTTCGCCGTCTTCGGGGCTCATCGCGACGTGGGGCTTGAGCTCGTAACCCTTGCGCCCAGTCGCCTCCCATCCGCCCGCCGAGTACTCGACGTTCACGACGTCGCGCTTGGCCTGACCGAGGGTCACGACGGTTCCCGTCACTCTGAGCTCTCGCCCCTCTTACCGCTCGGCGAGCGCGAGCTCGTTGTCCGCGCCGTCCGACGCGAGGGTTCTGATTCCGACCGCGGTCGGGCTGCTACACCCGAGGGTGATCACCGCGACCAAGGACCAACCCCCACCATCTCGTTCGACATGCCGCCGGCCATACTCACCTGAAGGGTGAGAGCGGCGCAAGACAACTCGCTATCGCGCCGTGCTCCGCGTCCGGAACTCGCTCGGCCCCTCGCCTTCCCAGCGCTTGAACGCGCGGTAGAACGAGCTCGGCTCCGAGTAGCCGAGCAGGAACGCGACCTCGCTCACCGAGAGCTCGGGATCTCGGAGGTAGCTCCGCGCGAGCTCTTGCCTGACTCCGTCGAGGAGCTCGGCGAAGGTGTGCCCCTCCGCCTTGAGGTGGCGCTGCAGCGAGCGCTCACTCAGCGCGAGCCGGCGCGCGATCTCGAGTTGATTGGGCTCACCCGAGGAGAGCGCCGAGCCGAGCTCGCGTCGGACGCGCGCGGCGAGTGACGTCTTCTCCGGGAAGGTCTTCGCGAGCGCGAGCGCGTGACGATCGAGGTACTCGTAGAGCGCCGGATCGCGCCCCACCATCGGGCGCTCGAGCGCGCTCCGCGAGAGCTCGAGCCGCGTCTCGGGCGCGTCGAAGCGCACCGGGCAGCGGAAGATCTCGTCGTGAATCGAGCGATCGCGCGGGGCCGAGTGTTGGAACCAGACCTCGAGCGCGACCGGCTCTTCCGGCGGAACCCCGGTCAGTTGTCGCAGCAGCACCACGGTCGAAGCCGGCGCGTACTCCGGGAGCACGCGCGTGCGAGCGATGCGCTCGTCGAACACACGATGGATCACCGTTCGATCCGCCTCGTCCTCGATCTCCGGGACGTACGGATCGCCGAACAAGGTTCCGTAGCGCCGGATCGACGCGATCACCGCGCGCGCGTTCGGCGCGTGCAGCATGGCCCAACCGACGACGCCGAGCTCACCGATCACCGCCTGCCGTCCGAGCGTCACGCCGAGCGTCTCGGACGACGGCAACTCCGCGAGCGCCTCCCAGACGACGGTCTGCGCTTCGAGCGGCACCTTCGCGTCGGGATCGTCGAGCTGTCCCTCTCGCAGGCCCATGCGCTCGAGCAGCTGCGCGCGGTCGACACCCATCGAAAGCGCGAGGTTGAAGGTGGCGCGCACCGGCCCGGCAAGGATGAGCGGGCCGGGGGTGGCGGGCAAAGACAAGCCGTTGGCGTCCTCGGTCATCGTGAAAAGGGGACTCGGACCGCATTATCTCCTGACGCTCGACGCGCACGAGAACGCTCGCATGGCCCGCAAAATCCTCAAGGTAATCGCCGCTTTCTCTCTCCTCCTCGTCCTCTTGGCCGCCGCCTTCGTGGTTTACGCGGGCTGGCGCTGGGACGCGCCGGTCGAAGCCAGCCTCCCTCCGATTCGAGCCGACCGCTCCCCGGCCGCGGTCGCGCGTGGCGCCGCCATCTTTCACTCCACCTGCGAGGTCTGCCATCGAGGCCCCGGTAGTGAGCGTGTCTCGGGCGCCCCCGTCACGGACGCGCCTGCCTTCCTGGGTTCGTTTCACGCGCCGAACCTCACCACTCACCCCCAGGCAGGGATCGGTTCGTACCGCGATGAAGAGCTCGCTCGCCTCCTCCGCTACGGAGTGAACCGTCACGGTCACCGCTCGCTCATGCCCACCTACGCGATGGGCGACGCGGACGTCGCCGCCTTGCTCGGCTTCTTGCGCTCCGATGACCCGCTCTTTCGCGCCGATCCCAAGCCTTCGCCGCCGTCGCGTTTGAGCGCGCTCGGCAAGGCGGTGCTCGTGCTGTCCGGCAGCGCCGATCTCCCCGATCGTCCCACGAGCGGCGTACCGGTTCCGCCCCGGCAAGCCACTACGGAGTACGGTCGCTACCTCGCGGTCGCGGTCTTCGACTGCATCGGTTGTCACTCTCCCGGGTTCGGAGCGAAAGAGCCCGAAGCCGAGGACGCGTTCGTCGGCGGCTTCGAGTTCCAGGATCCGAGCGGTCGTCCCGTAACGTCGCGCAACCTCACCCCGCACGAGACCGGCCTCGCGCACTATTCGCGCGACGATCTCGCCCGCGCCTTGAAGAGCGGCCTGCGCCCGGACGGCAGCGTGCTTTCGGCGCCGATGCCCCTCTTCCGAGGTCTCGAGGACGTCGAAATCGACGCGCTCCACGTCTACCTGAAGAGCCTGCCGGCGCGACCCGCCGAGGGCGACGCGCGCACTCCCGCGCTGCGCCCCGCCTCTACGCCGAAGCCCGCGAGCCCCGCCGAACGCTTCAGCTCGCTCGGCTGCGTCGCCTGTCACGGCAAGGGCGCGCATCACGAAGGCGCCCTCGCTCGCGTGGCGGAGAAGACCCCGCTCGAGCTCGCGCGCTGGATCCGAAACCCGGAGCTGACGCTCCCCGGCACGCCCATGCCGAGCTACGCCACGGTGCTCGACGACGCTGCCGCGCTCGAGCTCGCGACCTGGGTGCGCGATGGCGGGCCGAAGCAGCTCGCCGCGGTGACGCCATGAAAGCCGCCCTGCTCTCGACCGCGCGACGCGACGCCAGGGCTCGATTTCTCCCGGCGGAACGCAGGTTCATCGCGGTGCCCTTGCTCGAAGAAGAGCACGCGGAACCTGCGACGGAGCGAGCGTCGGAGCGGCACGACGATGAGGCGAACGAACCGCCCCCTCGACCTAGGCTCTAGTCACCTCGACCACGATACCCTGCTCTTTCAGCGCCCCCCGCAACATGCCGCTCTGGACCTGCGAGGGCTGTGTCTTCTGGCAGGCCGCGCCCTACGAAGCGATCGAAGCGCTACCCGCCATGCAAGCTCGTACCTTCTGAGCTCTGCTGCGCGCTGCTCACCAAACGTTCACCCCTTCTGCGCGGAGCGCACGCGCAGCATGCGAGCGATGAAGACGCCGAGCAGGGCAGCGAGCGACACCAGCACCGCCGGCAGGAACCACGGGCCCAACACTTCGCGCCCGCCGAGCGCGGGGCTCACCGATCCGTAGAAGATGATCGCGAAGGTCATGGTCACGAAGAGCTTCGCGCCGAGCACGAACTGGCGCCCCGTCCGGTAGAGCGCCGCGGCGTTCTCGCGCGTGACGATCGTCGGGTAGTTGTAGATCTGCGGGTAGCGTTGCAAGACGCTGAGCCCGAGGTAGAGGACGACGCCGAGCGCGGGGAGCAGGAGCAATGAAGACGGCGCGCCCCAGGCGTCGGCACGGCCGTCCGCTCCGAAGTGAACGGGCACCGTCTCCGGCAATCGTGGGACGACGACCGCCGCAAAGACGACGAAGGCGCTGATCAACACTCCACCTATGATCTCGGCGATGCGTTCGCCCGCGGTCGGTGGGAGCGCGAGCTCGGGTCGATTCGCGGCCAACATGCCAAGGTCCTACGCCTCGCCACCGGCAGGCGCCAGGAAGCGGTGAATCGGCGGATTTTCCGGATTTTCACGATTTTTCATGCCCGAAACGCCTCGATGACCGCTTCGGCGGTCATTTTGGAGCCCGAAACGAACGGCGGGCCGGATCTTCGCGCGCTGACGACTTCAAGAACGCGCCCAAGACCGCTTCGGGAGGCGTTTTGCGTCTCCAAAACGACGCGCGGACCGCTCTGACAGCGATTTTGCAGATCGATAATGACCGAAGGAGCGCTCGTTCGAGCGTTTCGAATCCTTGAAATGGGTCGCAGAGCGATCTCTGGGGCGTTCAGCAACGACGCTCGAGCTCGCTCGACCGGCTCGGGCCATTTCCGATCTGCGCCGCATTCGAAGGATTGATTCGTGCGTGCCTATCACCGAGGATGCGGTCGGGCAGCAGCTCTCGAGGGGATGTTGGATCTTGGGGGCGGAGCTGACCACCAATCAGGAGGAGGAAGCATGTCCATTCCGAGTGACAAGTCATCGAGTGAACGACTGCTGCGCTACGCGCGCTACCACGTGGCCGCGCTGAAGGGCGACCCGCTCGCCGCACAGCTGGCGGAGCCGGCTCAGGTGGAGGTCACCGCGCTCACCCAGCGCCACCGCACGCGTCTCGAAGCAGAAGATCAATCCGCAGAGGCCGACGCGCGCCTCGACCGCGCCGAGTTCGAGCTCGACGAAGCCGTCCGGCGCGTGGAGCTCGAGGTGCTCGCGAGCGTCGGCAAGAACCGCGACGCGGACGAGTATCTGT
>JAEZYO010000952.1 GCA_023419055.1 Pseudomonadota bacterium
GCGCTGGAGCGCGCTACGTTCGAGCGCGAATTGGAGGCGTTCGAACGTTCGCGCGAGATCAAGCCATCGCGCTTGGTCGACCCGCCGGATGCCGAGCTCGTCATGAGCGAGGTCATCTTCAACGACTCTCCTTTGATTTGGCTCGGGGACGAGCACACGGTGTTCGTGCAGTTTCGGGCGGGTGAACGGGTGACGAACAAGCCTCTCGACGTAACATGGACCTCGCTCGATCCGAAGGTGCTAAGAATCGTCCAAACGTTCCGCAATGGTCAGTCGGCGGCGGCCACACTCCGTGGAGCAGAGCCGGGCACCACTTCGATCGTCGCCACAACAGCAGCCGGACACCGCGCGGAGCTCGAAATTTGCGTGGTCGATCGCGACGAGATCGAAATTCAGTGGTTCTGAAGCAGTAGGCGGCTGCAGCGGCGCCGGCGGCGAGAGCTGGCTTGGCGCGAGGCGCTCAGGGTAGCGCCGCGAGCGTTGGCGATGGTGCAGCTCTTCGCGAAGCCGCAGGAGCAACTTCCGAAGAGGCAGCGAGGAGGAAGGGTGGGAGCGAAGCGTCCTCGGAGGGCCATGCGTGCCCCCTCAGCAAGGCATGTACCACCCGCGGATCCAGCCTATTTCGTGCGACAATCGCCCATTCACGCCCTCGCCGTGCACGCGCCTGCACACGCCTCGGAGCGCCGCTTTGCAACGCGTGCAACCGGGTGCACGCCGTCGTTCGGCGAGCCCGGCGCTCAGAGGGCCCGGTAGTCACGAACCGCGAAGGTGTCGCATTTTCGAGCGTCGCCGCTCTCGAAACCGAGCCGGAACCAGCGCTTGCGCTGCTCGCTCGAGCCGTGGGTGAACTTCTTCTCGTCCGTATGTCCGAGCGTGTCGTCCCCGATGGCGTGCGCCGCGGTCAGCGCTTCGTTCAAGTCCTGGTCGGTGATCTCGAGTGAAGCGCGGGCGGTGTGGCCCCAGACTCCTGCGAAGCAATCCGCCTGGAGCTCCACCCGCACCGAGACCTGATTCGACGACTCGCCGTTTACCTTGAGGTCGTTCGAACCGATCAGATTCTGAACGTGGTGACCGACCTCGTGGGCAATCACGTAGGCTTGAGCGAAGTCACCCGGAGCGCGCAGGCGCTTTTCCATCACGTCGTAAAAGCTCGGGTCGATGTAGAGCTTCTTGTCGGCGGGGCAGTAGAAGGGTCCGACGTCGGAGCTGGCGTTGCCGCAGCCACCGGTCGAGACCGCGTTCGCGAACACCACGAGCGTGGGCAAGGCGTAGCTCCCCGGAGCAGGCGCTCCGTAACGCGGCAGCTCTCCGCGCGAGAAGATCGGAGTCCACACGTCCTCGGTCGAAGCGAGGACGACCCGCGAGAAATCGCAAGCTTTGCCGTTCGCCTCCGATGCCTGGCACACGCTTCCGTCGCTCGATCCAGACGATGCCTGTGCCCCGCCGCCCGTCACGGCCGCCAGGAGCTGCTGCTTGAGCCCGCTCGGCAAGAGAAAGAACCCTGCCCCCAGGACCGCACCCGCGATCAGGGTGCCCTTGACGCCGAGCAGCCTGATCATGGACGTCAGCGCACGAACGGGGATGGCTCCGCCCCCACCACCTCCGCCGGCTCCGCGATCTTCGAACTGACTCGACCTGCGACGACCTTCGATGCGCATGCCAACCTTTTCGACCGCCCTCCGGCGGGAGTCCAGGCTCGAGCGCCGGACTTCGGAAAACCCGCTCGCAACGGACTGACTTTCACAGGCGCCCTCGGCGAGTGCGACTGCGAGAGCGTCGACTGCACCTTCACCGACTGTGTCGGCTCGCGCCTCATCGAGTGCGCTCGGCGCGACACGATGAGGACGTGCGGCGGAGGCTGCTCCTTGCCGAGAGTGGTCGCGACTCGCTTCCCGACGCGAGCAACGTGTACGCCCAGCGCCCGTGACTTTGATCACCCTAATTGAGCGCGCTTCGAAGGGCACCGCGAGCCGCCCAACGAAAAGCATCTTACCAAACGATGTCGTTGCTGCCGCGAACGGCAACGAACCGATCACTGCCAGATTGTTTCCGCCAAGAACCAGCGCACGACGCGTTGGCGGTGAGAAACACCACACCCTCGATCGCACGAGCACGTCATCCCCGCTTCGCGCGCGTTCGATCACACAGAATCACTCTCTCTGTCACGACGAGAGAAAGACATCGACGCACGAAATCTCTGCTTACGAATTACTGACTCTCGGTGTAGGTTCCGCTCCGAACTTTAGACAGGGGATGTTCGGCAATGAGTGCTTTCAATCGTCGTCGTTGGGCTAGCGTGTCGAAGGCCGTGGTATCGGTACCCGTGCTCGCAGCCGTGATTTTCGCGGCATCGAACGCATCGGCAGAGGTCGTCGTCGAGCTCGATGCGCTCCGGCAAACGATCGACGGCTTCGGCGCGTCGACGGCCTTCTTCTCCGAAGACATCAGCCAAGAAGATGCTGATTTCCTGTTCGATGCCGAGACCGGCATCGGCCTCTCGCTCGTGCGCGTGCGCCTGAACCACCAGGACAACGACACCACGGACATCGAGACGGCGAAGAAAGCCTACGCTCACGGCGTGCGCATCTGGGCCGCCCCCTGGACCCCGCCTCCGGAGTTCAAGACCAACAACGACCTGCCTGCCACGGGCGGGGCGTCGCTCAAGCCTGCCAGCTACGCCGCCTTCGCTACCTACCTCGCCGACTTCGTCGATTGGATGGAGGAACAAGGCGTCCCGATCATCGCGATCACCC
>JAEZYO010000021.1 GCA_023419055.1 Pseudomonadota bacterium
AGGTGATCGAGCGCATCCTATTTTTGGACGGCGTCCCGAACATGCAGCGTCTCTTTTCGGTACGCGTCGGCGAGGAGCCGGTCGAGATGCACAAGCTCGATCTCGCGGTGGAGACCGAGCAGCGCGATCGCCTGGCGCGCGGCATCGCGCTCTCCACGACCAAGGGCGATCACGGGACGCGCCAGCTGCTCGAGGAGATCCTCAAGAACGAGGAAGAGTCGATCGACTGGCTCGAGACGCAGCTTCACCTGATCGCCGAGCTCGGCCGGGAGCGTTACCTCGCCGAGCAGATGCACGACTGAGGTTTGCTACTTGCCGGCGACGATGGCTTCGAGCGCGGCCTGATCGCCGCGCTCGAGCGCCTGCTCGACGCGCAGGCTCGCCTGATCTCGCCCGATCGTGGCGACCGCGACGATGCGGCCCGCCTTGCGATAGGCGACGAGCACGTCCCCCTGGGCGGGGTCGCCGTGCACCTCGTGTCGATCGAAGCCGGCGCCGTAGCCGACGTAGTTGATGACGAGATCGTAGTGGGCGCTCCAGAAGAAGGGCGGCTTCTCGTAAGCGTCGAGCCTGCCGATCATGGCGCGCGCCGCGGACTGGCCCTGGCGCTCGGCGACCACCCAGTGCTCGATGCGCGCCGCGTCTCCGCCGACGTCGGGGTAGCGTGCGATGTCGCCCGCCGCGAACACGCCGGGGTGGCTCGTCTGCATCCGCTCGTTCACGATCACGCCGTCGTTCACTTCGAGCCCCGCCTTCTCCGCGAGCTCGGTGCGAGGCCGCACGCCGACGCCGAGCACGACGAGATCGGCGGGTAGCTTCTCGCCACCCTCGAGCGTGACTCCTTCGGCGTCGATGGAGGACGGCTTCTTTCCGAGGTGGAACTCGACGCCGTTCTTGCGATGCAGGTCCAGCACTGCTTGACCCAGCTCCGGGCCGAGGACGCGCGCGAGCGGTAAGGAGTCCGGAGCGACGACCGTGACCTTGGCGTTCCGCTTGCGGAGCGACGCGGCGACCTCGAGCCCGATGAAGCTCGCACCGATCACGACCACGCGCGTGCCGTCTTTCACTCGCTGGATGATGCTCTTGCTGTCGCCCTGCGTGCGGAGCGTGCGCACGTGCGGAAGGTCCGCCCCCGGGATGGGCAGGCGCCGCGGCTCGGCGCCGGTCGCGATCAGGAGCGCGTCGTACGAGAGCCAGCGACCGCTCTTGAGGTGAACGGCCTGGTCCTTGAGGTTGAGCTCGACCACGGGATCGTCGGGCAGGAGCTCGACCGCGATCTCACGGTAGTGATCGCTGGTGCCGAGCAGCGTCCACTCTTCGGGCGCGCTGCCGGCGAGGTAATCCTTCGACAGGTTCGGGCGATCGACGGGGCCGGGCTCTTCCGCGCCGATCATCGTGATCCCGCCCGTGTAGCCCTCGGCGCGCAGCATCTCCGCGCAGGCCGCGCCCGCTGCCCCGGCGCCGATGAGCACGATGCGCTTCGGTGCGCTCGGACCGCTCGGGCCGTCCTTCTGCGCGGGCGCTCGCTTCTTGCCGATCTTGATCAGCGAGCCTTTTCGCGTGACCTCGTAGCAGGGCAACGGCGCGAGCGCGGGCGCCCACTCCACCTCGCCCGTGTCGAGGCTGAAGCAGGCGTGGTGCCAGGGGCACTGAATGGTGTTGCCGACGACGATGCCTTCGGCGAGCGGCCCGCCGTAGTGCGTGCAGGTCGCGCCGGTCGCGAACACCTGGTCGCCGTTCTTGACGACGACCACCGCCTCGCCGCCGGCGTGCCCGAGCAGCGGGACTCCGTCAGCGAGCTCCGTGATCGCGATGCCGTTTTCGAGGTCGGGTCCTGAAAGCTCGCCGTGCTCTGTTCCCATCGAGTCGCTCCTCGCGCCGAAGAGTCGACAGCGCGGAAGCGAGAGTCAATAGGTGACCCTACTCGACCGGGGGTTTGTCCACCTTGGGCACCGCTTGTGCGAAGCGCTCGGCGAAAAACTCGGGGGGCTGCGCCTGCGACAGGTCGAGCTCGAAGTCGGGCACCGGGGTCGCGACGAGCTTGTCGAGGAACTCGCGCACCTCGCGCTTGGCGAGCCCGGCCTGCTCGAGCTCGGCTTGCCCGAGCGGCCCGCTCCCGGTGGGCGAGACGGTAGCGCCGTCGGTCTTCACTAGCTTCTGCAGCGCCTGGAGCTCCATGCGGCTCAGGTGCGCGCCGCACACGTCGTAGTCGATCCACGCCTCGTAGCTGAGCGGCGCGACGCGCTTCAGCATGCCCGCCATCACGCGCCCGAACTCCTGGATCTCCCACTGCGCGTGGCTGTCGACGCGGAGCTTCAGGAAGTGGAGCAGGTTGTGCAGATCGACCTTCCAGTACCACTGGGTGTAGGTCGAGAGCGGCAGATCGATGCGAGCGAGCTCACGCGCGATCTCTTCGCCCGTCATCCACTCGTACGCGCCGCGCGAGCGCTCGCGGATCTCGTTCCAGCGGCGCACCGCCTCTTGATACTTGGCGAGGGTGACCGTGTCGCCGCTCCGGCCCTGGTTGTTGCGCTTGCTCTGCGTCTGGAGCTGCTCCGCGCTCGGCGTGTAGAACAGCATGGGCATGAGCGAGTACCTGCCGCTGTACTCGTTCACGCTGGCCGTTCTGTGCCGAATCCACTGCCGCGCCACGAACATGGGCATGCAGCAGTGGAACTTGAGCTCCACCATCTCGCTCGGCGTCGTGTGCAGGTGCCGGCGCAGGTAGCGCAAGAGGCCGCGCGTGAGGCTCGTCTTGCGCGTGCCGTAGCCGTAGCTCACGCGCGCCGCGCGCTCGATGCACTCGTCGGTGCCCATGTAGTCGACCAGCGAGACGAAGCCGTGGTCGAGGACGGGGAAGTAGAGGCCGAGGATCTCCTCGGCCCCCGATGAGATGGGCCGCTTCGTCGAGCGCTCGCTGAACGACATGGCCTCGACTATGACAGGCCTTCGCTCAGAGCAAGAGCTCAGCCACTTGGACCGCGTTCAGCGCTGCGCCCTTGCGCAAGTTGTCCGAGACGACCCAGAGGTTGATGGCGTTCGGGACGGCGAGATCGTTCCGCACGCGACCGACGTACACCGGATCGGTGTCGGCGGCGGCGAGTGGCTGCGGCTCGCCACCGGGGCGGTAGTCGCCTTCGCTCAAGACGATGCCGGGCGCGCCGCGCAGGAGCTCGAGCGCCTTGGCCGCGTCCATCGGCTCGTGGAACTGCACGTGGACGGACTCCGAGTGGCCCGAGACCACCGGCACGCGCACGCAGGTCGGCGTCACGCCGATGCTGTCGTCGCCCATGATCTTCTTGGTCTCGTTCACCATCTTGAGCTCCTCCTCGGAGTAGCCGCCGTGGCCCGCCTTCCAGTCGGAGACCACGTTCATGGCGAGCTGCGCCGGGAAGACCTTCACCTCGGGCTTCTGACCCGCGCCAATCGCCCTGATCTGGCCGCGGAGCTCTTCGACCGCGGCGTGGCCCTTGCCGCTCGACGCTTGATACGTCGAGACCACGATGTGCTTGATGCGCGCCGCGTCGTGCAGCGGCTTGAGCGCCACCACCATCTGGATGGTGCTGCAGTTCGGGTTCGCGATGATGCCCTTCGGTCGATTCTCGATCGACTTCGGGTTCACCTCGGGCACACAGAGCGGCACCTCGGGATCCATGCGCCAGGCGCTCGAGTTGTCGATCACGACCGCGCCGGACTTGGCGGCGATCGGCGCGTACTCGAGCGACACCGAGCCGCCCGCGCTGAAGAGCGCGATGTCGATGCCCTTGAACGACTCCGGCCCGAGCGTCTCGACCTCGATCTCGCCGCCCTTGTAGGGGAGCTTCTGCCCGGCGGAGCGCGCCGACGCGAGCGCGACCACGCGCTTGGCCGGGAAGTTGCGGCGTTCCAGGGTTCGAAGCATCTCGCGACCGACGGCTCCGGTCGCGCCTACGACGGCGACGGTAGTCATTGTTCTCTCTTGTGTGGTGGCGGCGTGTTGCCGCGATTCTCGCGGCAGTACTAACCTTTCGGGCCGAAAGGTCAAAGCCTTAGCGATACCAGCCTGGAACGGCTCGACTCGTCGCGTCAGTTCTTGCAGCGATAGCCGACGCGCCGGCCACGCTCCCCGCGATCGGAGAGCACCATGGGGACGCCTTCGAGCTTACCGCCCGCCGCAGCGGGGCGCGGGGCGTTCGGCAGATCACCCTGCACCGACAGGCTCTCGACGCAAAGGTCGTCTTCGCCCGCGACGAGGCGCGCCTCGAAGCCGCGCGTCGAGACGCGGCCTTCTTGACGCGGAAAGTCGATGTACGGGTCGAGGCCGAGCGGTCCCGCGATGAGCCAGCCCTCTTCTCCGCCGCCGCACGCCCTCGGCATGCTGGCGAACCTCGACGCCTGGAGCTCGAGCGGCGCTCCGACTCGTCCGCTCGTCATATCGATGGGGCTGATATAGGTGCTCGCCGCCCTCGTCAAAATGCCGAGCGCCTCGCCCCGAGTATCTCGCACGAGCGTCGGCGAGAGGAAGATCCCCTGGATGTCCGGGTACTCGGCGAAGAGCTCGAGCTCGCCGTCACTCAAACGGTAGACTCGAAACGTGCGCGAATCGGTGGTGGCGCCGAGGTAGTAAGTCGCGCCGAGCTTCACCCAGGCGTTCGGTGAGCCGAGCGCTCCGCTCGAACGCAGCGGCAGAATCGCTCTGCCTTCCTCGAGGAGGTAGAGGTCGTTTCGTCCGCGAGACGTCACGCCGAGCAGCGCCGAGCGCCCGGAAGGTTCGAGCAAGACGCGGAACGCGCTGATGCTGCCGCTCGGCGAGTAACCGAAGACATCCGCGGCGATCTCCGAGGTGCCCCAGGGAGCGCGCGAGACCGCCGTCGACCAGATCGCTCCGCCGACGCGCTGTCGATCGGCGACCTTGACCTGCCACTTGCCGCTCCGGCTCCAGTCGCCCGAGCTCGGCCCCCACGCGTAGGCGCGCATCTGCGACAGCTCGCTCTCGGTGCCCACGTCGTAGCCGAGCTCGCCCCTCGCGAGCTTGGGCGGCCCTTCTTCCCAGAAGGGCAGCCAGGTGCCGCTCGGGAGCTCGTCCGGGGAGCGCTCGGAGATGTCGATGCGAGGAGAGGCTTGCGCGGGTTGGCTCACCTCTCCGGTGGGTGAGCAATCGAGCGACCAGCGCCCACCCCCGGGCGAGGGCACGCGGAGCGGCTTCGGCGCGGCGGCGCGCGCGATTTTGCCGTCCTCCTCGCTCTTGCCGTAGCCGATGCGGAGCCAGCCGCCGAAGGCGCAGCCGATCTCCGAGCAGCCGTTGGTCGGGGACGACAGCGAGCCTCGAGGTCGCGCGAGCTGCGGATCGCCGGGGAGCTCGAGGTCGTGCCAGGTGAACCCGCCGT
>JAEZYO010000854.1 GCA_023419055.1 Pseudomonadota bacterium
GTCGAGGGTCTCGCGGATCATCTCGGGGGAGGCCCCGGAGATCCGGGGTAACAGGCGCTCGGCCTCTCGCCGATTCGGATACTCCCGGTCCCGCCACAGCGCCGCGGCGCGTGCGATGACGCGCACGATCTCCGCGACCGGCAAGCGGCTCAAATGGGCCTCGCGGGCGGCCCGCAGGTGCTCGACCAGCGCGAGCACCGAAGCGGGTGTCATCACGGGCATCGACACGCGGATCGGCGTCGAGCGAGCCCCGAACTCGAGCATGGTGTCGTCGCCCCCCTGGTGGACGAACGACTTTGGCAGGTAACCACCTCGCACCATCGTGTGCATGTATTCCCTATGCTTTCGACAAGAGTTCGTCGACGCTCATGGAGCAGCCCTTGGCCTCCGCACCCTGTGCGCGGCCGAGAATCTCGAAACCATCGGCGACCTCGACGCCGAGATCGTCGGTCTGGACGGCGATGACGGTGCTGAGGTTGGTCAGGGAGTAGTGCCTTATCAGCCCTGTCTGCCCGGGTGGCACGGGAGCCAACGTTTCGGGGTCGACGATCACCACCCGGCACCATGGCGGCACCGCCTTGAAGCGCCGACGCGTCGCGGCGCCGTCACGGTCGATCAAGACGTTGTCGAAATACACGTTGCTCACCTCACAGAGACCGAGGGCGTTGACCATGCGGTCGGTCCGGATCCCCAGGATCTCCTGAGCCTGCGCGTGGAACTCGTCCTTCTTCATCTCGCGCGAGCGGCCCTTGTACCCGCCGCCGTCGCAGAGCCGGCCGTTGGGGAGCTCGAAGCGAAGCCGTTGTTTGAGGCAATAATCGAAGAAATGAACGAACCCGAAGGTGGCGCCCACCAGCGCTACCGGCTCGCCTGAGCGCTCGAGCTCCCGTAGCCGCGCCACGAGCGCTTCGAGTCGAAGACCGCCGGCGTCGATGAAGTACTCCGGGTCGCCCAAGGCGTGGTTCTTCACCAGGTTTGGCATGCCGCTCGCGATCGCCAGTGTCGGAGCCGTGGCCTCGGAGGGGATCAGGAGCAGCGCTCGATGGCGCACGCCGTCGGGGAAGAGGAACCGCCTGCTCGCCGCTTGCGGGCCGAGGTGCCAGAACCGGAGCCCGACTTCGTCGAAGTGGATGAGCGACGGCTTGCCCTTGCTCGTCCCGCTGCTCGTCATGGTTCTGACGATGCGTTCCTTGGGGAAGGAGATCATCGACACCTCTCGGAAGGCGGTCGAAGGCACGGCCGGGATGTCGCGCCAGGATGCCACCGCCTCGGGACGAATACCGCGCCGCTCGCAGAACCGACGGTAGGGGCGGTTGGCTTCGTACTGGAACGCAAAGATGCGCAGCGCGAGCTCCTCGAAACCCGGCGGCGACGACGCTTCGAGAAATGCTTCCACCTCACGCGCGAGCGATGGCAGGTTCATACGGAGAGGCTCCTCGGCGATGGCTCGACGCCCATCGAGTGCAACAACGGCTCCGACTTCAGCTCGGCCTCTCGGTACTCCGCGTCCGGATCCGAGTCGGCGACGATTCCGGCGCCGGCGTAGACGAACGCTTCCCTTCCCGAAATAACGCCACAGCGAATCGCGACGGCGAACTCGCCGTCACCCTTCTCGTCGATCCAGCCCACCGGACCGGTGTACCACCCGCGGGAGTGCGGCTCGACCCGGGAGATGAACTCGATCGCAGCTTGCTGCGGCACACCACCCACGGCGGGAGTGGGGTGGAGCGCGCCCAGGATATCGACGGGGAGGACGCTGTTCTCGACCCGACCGGAGATCGGCGTGTCGAGGTGGATCAGGTTACCGACCCTTCGGATCTCCGGCCTGGTCGCGGCGCTCAGCTCGGCGGTGAGTGGCCCAAGCCGGGCCAGGATCTCGCGCACCACGATGTCGTGCTCGTGATGATCCTTCTTGCTCGCGAGCAGGGCTTGCACCTGGAGCTCGTCGACAGACTCGTCAGCGCCCGCTCGCAACGTGCCGGCCAGCGCTTGCGTGGTGATGTACGAGCCCTTCTTGCGGAACAGCGTCTCGGGTGACGCGCCGACCAGCGCCTGATCTCCGCGCCGAAACAAGAAGCGGTGGCAATCCGGATAGTCGAACGCGAGGCGCGCCAGCACCTCGACCTCGTCGATCGTCGCCGGCGCGTCGACCCAGGTGCGGCTCGCCGCCACGACCTTCTCGAAACGACCCGCTCGAATCTCGCCCCGGATCGTCTCGATGTGCTCGCGCCAGGAAGCAGGAGCGACGCGGTGCACGTTCGCTCGCGATATCCTCGGCTTCTTCGCGACGCCGCCGAAGGTCCTTTCCTCCTCCGCGCCCTCGAGCACGGCGAGGATGTCATCGAGCTCCCCGAGCGCTTCGGCGCGGTAGTTCGCGCTCTCCCGTCGCTCTGGATCGATCGCGAGGCCGAGGTGAACCGACTTCCCGTCGCGGCCGTAGATCCAGCGCGGCAGGGTGAAGTCACCGTCGCCGAACTCGGTCCACGGCGGCTCCGTGTTGTAGCCGGGGGCGAACGCAAGGCCCCCGAACAGCCGCGCGCTCGGGGCGACGACCGCCGGATGCGAGAAGACGCGGAGCCGGCTGAACACGTCCCGAGCCGCCCGGGAGAGCTCGGCCAAGCGATGCTCACCCCTCAGGTTGATACGCGCCGCCGCGCCAAAGCCCGCGAACGCCTCGCCGCTCCGCGGGTACCACACCATGCGGAGCTCCCGCGGTTGGCTGGTGAGGAAATCCTGGAGCCGCGCGCGAGGCGCCGGCACCCAGATCAGGGCGATCGCATCGCGTGGAATGCGTTCGCCGAGCTGACGCGCCACGAACTCGCGCACCGAGCGCGAGTCCAGCTCAGTCCAATCATCCATCGACTCCGCCGCAAGCACCATGTGCGTTCCTCGTCCGTTCGCGACCGTGAAAGCGCTCGACTCCAGTTACTGCTACTCGGCCTTCGAACGCGCCCGCGGAGCGACCTGGCGAGCGCGTTTCGACCTCGCTCGGTTCGCGCGGAGGAGCGTGCCATTGTGATTGGCGCCAATGGGGACCACGGTCCTGATGAAGGAGGTCGGGGCCATGGCAGCGAGCGGCCTGCGCTTGGTGCCGAGCTCTTCGCTCAACGTGACCTCGCTCGAGTCTCGAGTCGTCCACGAGTTGCTCTCGGCTGCCTCACCGTCCGCGGCGTTCGCCACGCGCGCGTTACCCAGGCTTGCCAGCATCAAAGACCCAACCACCATCGTCGTGTTCTTCATCGAAACATCTCCTTGGCATCGACTCGAGCCCTCCGTGACGAGAGGCGACCGCGATGCTTCTCACGGCGTTTTAGCAAGGCGCATGCCTGCGAGTTCGGAGTCCGCAAGCCGCATGCAGTGGCGCACGCGCGAGGATCTGGGCGCACGCGCGAGCCCCAGAACGATGCAAGATCGACCGCGATTGGTCGGCGGCGCCGCTTGGACGAAGCGGCTCGGCAGCTGTGCCGAAGTCGGCACGCGCGTGCCAACGTCGGCACCGACAGGTGCCAACGAGGCCGCGATCGCGTGAGCGCAAAACGCGCGGAGAACACCCCTTCCTGACCAACCCCGTCGCTCACGCTGGCGTCGCTTGCGCGATGGCACGAGTCCAGCAATCATGCGCCGCATGGTTTCAACCATCTTCAAGCAGGCGCGCTGGACGGCGATCGATCGCTACGACTTCAAGGACATCACTTATCACCGCAGCGTCGAGCAGGGGACGGTGCGTATCGCGTTCAACCGCCCGGAGGTGCGGAATGCCTTTCGACCTCAAACGGTCGACGAGCTCGCGACGGCGCTCGAGGACGCTATCACCCTCACGGATGTCGGCTGCGTGCTCATCACCGGCAACGGCCCTTCACCCAAGGACGGCGGCTGGGCGTTCTGCTCCGGCGGCGATCAGCGCATCCGCGGCAAGGACGGTTACAAGTACGAGGGCGCCGAGGGCGGAGCCGACGTCGGTCGCCTCGGCCGCCTGCACATTCTGGAGTGTCAGCGGCTGATCCGCTTCATGCCGAAGGTGGTGATCGCCGTGGTGAACGGGTGGGCCGTCGGCGGCGGGCACAGCCTGCACGTCGTCTGCGATCTGACCATCGCGAGCCGCGAGCACGGCAAGTTCAAGCAGACGGATCCCGACGTCGCGAGCTTCGACAGCGGCTACGGTTCGGCGCTGCTCGCACGGCAGTGCGGTCAGAAGCGGGCGCGTGAGATCTTCTTCATCGGCAAGACCTACAGCGCGGAAGAAGCCTTTCAGATGGGGATGGTCAACGCCGTGGTGCCGCACGAGGAGCTCGAGGACTTCGCGCTCGAGTGGGGAGCCGAGATCAACAAGAAGAGCCCGACCGCCATGAAGATGCTCAAGTACGGGTTCAATCTCCCCGACGACGGCTTGGTCGGCCAGCAGCTCTTCGCCGGCGAGGCGACCCGGCTGGCCTACGGAACGGACGAAGCACAAGAAGGGCGCGACGCGTTCCTCGAGAAGCGTAAGCCGGATTGGTCGCGCTTCCCGTGGCGCTACTGAGACCCATCGGGAGGAGGCTCCGTCCCCGCGCGGAGCCGCGCCGCTGGCATCGCGCCTGCAGTGATCGGCGGTATGCACAAGCTCCCGCTCTATCCGAAGCACCCCGAACGGGTTTGCTGGGGCTGCGACAAGTACTGCCCTGCGGACGATCTGGCGTGTGGCAACGGTACGGAGCGAACGCAGCACCCCCTCGAGCTGTTTGGCCCGGATTGGGTCGAGTGGGCGGAGGAGCTCGGGCGCGCGAGCGAACCCCGTAACGCCTGAGCTCCGCGGGGCTGCTCGATGGCGCCGAGCAGTATCGAGGAGCTCCTCAGCTCGAGAGCAGCGCGTTCATGACGTCCGCGGCGCGGTACGACGCGGCCCCAGGTCGCAGGTACCGTGCAATCTGCCCGATCTCCTCGCCGGCCGTGAGGAGCGGGAGCTCGCCGCCGGTCGCTTCTGTCCGCGCTCGCCCCGGTTCGTGAGCCTCGAGGGAAGGAGCAGCGCCTCGAGGCTGACCCAGGCCGACCGTCGCCAGCAGCTGGTTACACAAGCAAAGCTTGTTCGTCGTGTCCTCGTCCGCGCCTCCCTTCTGCGTGTAGGCGCGCCCGGGTTCGCTCGGGCAGCGATAGGCGATCGAGCCGTCGTCCAGGACGACTGCTTGACGGAGGTAGCCGAGATCGCACACGCGTGCTCTGCCACGCAGGGGTTCGAGCTCGGCAGCGACGTCATCGCCCTTCACCACGATTTTGAAGGGATATCCGGTGGGCGAGGCCTGAAAATCGGTGATCACCCGCAGCCGCTGCTGGCGCGCGCGACTGACGATCTCGCGCTTGATCTCGCTCGTCACGCCCGACTCCTCACAGTAGGCAAACGCAGTACCGACCTGGACCCCGGCTGCTCCGGCGTCCAGCGCTTCACGGAGCTTGGCCGGGCTCGCGCGACCGCCGGCCAACCAGAACGGAACACCGAGGCGGCGGAGCTCCGCCAGATCCGGCTCGTCGAGCGCGGCGTAACCGCTCCCCTTGCGCGGCGGCGCGTTGTGCCCGCCCGCAGTGTGATGCTCGACCACGAAGCCGTCGATTGGTCCGCTCGCCTTCTTGAGGAGCACCTTGGCCACGACGTGCGACGAGACGATGGCCACGAAGCGCGGTGGCGCGAGAGAAGGTGGCGCTTCACCGAACAGCTCGCGCGGGTCCAGACGTTGAGTGAAAGGCTCCGAGCGTGCCCCCGCGAGAGCGACGCGCAGCTCGGCGGGCTGCCACTCGGCCAGGCGGGTGATGGCACGCGGGATTTGAGTGGGGATCCCGGCGCCCATCAGCACCACGTCGGCGCCGGCGAGGACGGCCCCGAGCAGCGACGCGAGCGTGGGAGCCTGAATCTTCTCGAGGTAGTTCACGCCGATCGGGTGGTCGTGGCCCTCCTTGGCGAGCGACACCTCCACGTAATTGGCCGCGACGATGAGCTCGAGCCTCTCAGCGCTCATCTTGAGGCCGGGCAGCGGAAGCAATCGGAACGGGGCGCGCTCGGCCTTGCCTCCCGGCACGAAGTACGCGCGCAGGATGCGCTCCGCGACGCCGGGAAATGGAAAGCTTGCGAGGGCACGCCGGATCTCGCCCCCGGGATCGCCTAGCCCCAACCTGCGTACCATCACCGTGTCGATGGCGGTGCCGGAGACGACCCCCAGACCTCCTGCCAGCGCCACCGCGCGTGCCAGTCGGTGATTCGAAACACCGATACCCATGCCGCCCTGGATGATCTGCGGCAGCCTCTCTTTCCACGCTGTCATGCGTGCCTTGTACATCGCGAGAACGAACCTCGATCACGTTCTCCGCGCGGCTGACGATCATGTGACGCGACGCTGACACGGGGCTGCCAAGCGCGGTCGAAATCGGCGGTGCTCGTTGTCTGACCGCGAGGGCTTTACGCCCGAGGTCCCGCGAGGGCGGAGGCGGCTCTCACGGGGTAACCCTCGACGCGACTGAGCCAGCGCACGACGTCGAGCGCCGAGACGATGCCGATCACGTCGCCCGCGTCCGAGCAGATCGGGATGCGATGGACACCTTCCCAGGCCATCAACGCTGCTGCGTGCGCCAGGGAGGCGCCTTCCAACAAGGTGAAGGCGATCGGCACCATCAGCTCTCCGACCGTGACAGAGCCCCCGGCTTCCGTCTCACCGTTCTCGTAGCGGTGGCGCACGATATCCGTCTTCGACACCATGCCGACGGGTAAACCTCGCTCGTTGACCACGGGAACGCCGCTTATCCCACGCTCGGTAAGCAGCGCGGACAGGCTCTCGATCTCGACGTCCGGCGCCACGCAAAGGACGTGGCGGGTCATGACCTCCGCGACGCTGGTCTCCGCCAACGGTGAGTGGTTCGCGCGGAGTCGGAGCTCGAGGGCGGCAGCCCGAGCGCCGATGTTCTCGATGAGAATGCGTCCATCTGCGCAGAGCGTGCTGCGGGTAGGGGTCACTTGGGGGTTGGGGCGTAGGCGGGCGGTGGTGGTCATGCGGTTGCCAGGAAACAGAGCATTTGTCGTGCCGCCTCCCGGCCCCGAGACTCGTGCCCCGAACGCGCAGCCTTTGCGTCTGCAGCCTGGAGCAGACGCAAACTTCGCGTCGCTACTCGACCGCCGAAAATGTCACGCGCGGGCCGTTCGGTGTCGTAGCGACCGACGCGAAGAAGCAGCGCGCGTTCACTCCCGCATGGCTACGCGAGACCCAGCGCGCCGCGCTCCGCAAGTCGGCGAGCTGCCGCCGCTGCATCGCCTCGGACGATTCATAGGGGTAGCGTGCGCGGTAGTAGCCACACCCTTCGTGCGCGACCAACACTACTTCTTTGATGTCGTGCGCCCTGATCAGGAAGGACGCCGCCTCGCGCGCATTGTCGACGCTGGCGAGTGAGCTCGACGACATTTCGAGCAGCGCGGGCCCGCCGGGAAAGGTCATGGTATCGAGCCGCGGCTGACCGAGGCTCTCGAGCAACTCCTCGACCGCGCGCGTAAAGCGGCCGTCGGAGCACCAAAGCGCCAGCGCCGTCGGGTGATGTGGCTCGAACGGTACTCCGGCTTGGAATCGACTCACGCGCGCAAGGCTAGGCTATTGCCGAGGGAGTGGCGAGAGATCTTCTCCGAGCGCGCGGCGATGGGCTCGAAAGCGCTCGGCCCTCTCTCGACGTCGATCTCCTCGGCCCTTACAACCCTGGCTTCCTGTCGCGCGCCGTCTACCCACCCTTGGCGTAGCCGAGCGCTTCCACGATCAGGCCGTCTCGCACGCGCATCACGTTGACGCCGCGCACCGATCGACTCTCGCCCTCGCCCCAGCAGTACCGCCATCGGATGACCGCTCTCTCACCGGCGACGAACACCTCTTCGATCTCGA
>JAEZYO010000094.1 GCA_023419055.1 Pseudomonadota bacterium
GGCACGCTCTTCCTCGACGAGATCGGCGAGCTCGGCCTTCCGCTCCAGGCCAAGCTGCTCCGCTTGCTGCAAGATCGTGAGCTCGAGCGCCTGGGCGGCACCAAGACCATCAAGGTCGACGTACGCGTGCTCGCGGCCACGCACCGCGACCTCGAGGGCATGGTCGAACGACAGCAATTTCGGCTCGATCTCTTCTACCGGCTGAACGTGATCCCGCTCTGGCTGCCTCCCCTGCGCGCTCGCCGCGAAGACATCGACGTTCTGGTGGCGCATTTCTGCAAGGCCTGCGGCGTCGCGAACGGCAAGCCCGAGGTCAAGATCGACAAGGACGCCGTGCGCGCTCTGCGCGGGCAGCGTTGGCCCGGCAACGTGCGCCAGCTCCAGAACTTCGTCGAGCGCCTCGTGGTGCTGAGCGAGAGCAACGTGATTGGCGAGGCCGACGTGCGGAGCGAGCTCTCGCGTCAGGTGCGCTTCTCGACGCAACCCGGAACGTCCCAGCTAAACTCGCCGGTTCCTGTCGCGAGCGCCGGCGTCGCGTCGAGCGCTCCCGCTCCCGAGAGCTCGCGCGAGCCGCCGGCGGACATCTTGCCGCTCGACCTCCAAATGCGCGCCGCCGAGAAGAAGGCCCTCGAGCGCGCGCTCCGCTTCGCCAAGCAGAATCGCAGCCTCGCCGCGCGCCTGCTCGGGGTCAGTCGCTCGACGCTCTACGCGAAGCTCGAAGAGTACGGGCTCCTCTGAGCCAAGACTACTTCCCCGCGCTCCAGCGGGGGCCCTCGGGAGTATCTTCGAGGCTCACGCCGGCTTCCGTGAGCAGGTTGCGGATGGCGTCGGCCTTCGCGAAATCCTTATCGGCGCGCGCCGCCGTGCGCATCGCGAGCAGTCGATCGATCACCGCGTCTCCCCCGCGCCCCTGCGCTGCCTTCTCTTCTCCCTGAGCGTAGTCGCCCATGAGCTCGGGGTAGAGCGCCGGGTCGGCGATCTCGACGCCGAGCACGGACAGATGCCGCGTGAGCGTTCGGTAGACGGCGAGCAAGGAACCGAGATCGCTCGCCTGCTCGATGCCGTTCGAATAGAGCGCGCTCACGTAGTCGAAGAGGGCCGCCACGGCGTTCGGCGTGTTGAGGTCGTCATCCATCGCCGCGATGAAGCGGGACAAGAACTCCCCGGTTTGGGCCGAGAATTGCCCGTGCAAGTACTGGTGCCGGAGGCGCGGCACCTGCTCGTTCTTCGGCCGTTGGGAGGCGTATTGCCCGGCGGCGAGCTCGACCGAGGGGTGACCTTTCAGGTTGTCAGCGAGCACCGTGACGAGCTTCTTGATGCGCGCGTAACCCTGGCTCGCCTGCTCGAGGAGCTTCCAGCTGAAGGGCAGGCGGGAGCGATAATGCTGCGAGGCGTAGAACCAGCGCACCTCGTCATAAGAGTGGCGTGAAAGCAGCTCGTCGACCCCGATGACGTTGCCGAGGCTCTTCGACATCTTCACCTCGCGGAGATCGAGGTGCTCCGGGTGCAGCCAGTAGCGCACCCACGGACGATGCTCGCAAAGCGGCTCGCTCTGGGCGATCTCGTTCTCGTGGTGCGGAAAGAGGTTGTCGACTCCGCCGCCGTGCACGTCGAAATGGAGGCCGAAGAGAGCCGTGCTCATGGCGGAGCACTCGATGTGCCAGCCGGGGCGGCCGCTCTGCCAACCTTCGCGCCCGGTCGACCAGGTGGGCTCTCCGGGTTTGCCGGGCTTCCACAGGCTGAAGTCGCCGGGGTGGCGCTTGCGCGAAACGTCTTCCTCCACTCGGCCGCTCGCGCCGACCTGCTGCGCGGCGAGCGTATTGCCCGAGAGGCGACCGTACTCGGGGAAGGTCTCGATCTCGTAGAGGAGCTCGCCGTCGACCTCGTACGCATGTCCCTTTTCGTGGAGCGCCTCGATCATGGCGAGCTGCTCTTCGACGAAATCGGTCGCGCGCGTGTACGCCGAGTAGTCTTTGATGTGGAGCCGGCGACAGTCTCGGCGAAATCCAGCGATGTGCCGCTCGGCGAAATCGATCGGCCCCTCGCTGCCTTTCGCTCGCTCGATGATGCGATCGTCCACGTCGGTGTAGTTGATGACGCTGATGACGTGACGGCCGCCGTACTCGAGGTAGCGCCGAAAGAGGTCCCAGAAGCAGTAGGTCCGCGCGTGCCCGATGTGCATCGGCGCGTACGTCGTGAGACCGCAAGTGTAGATGCGCACTACCTTCGGGTGCGCCGGCTCGAACCGCTCTTTTTGCTTGGTCAGCGTGTTGTGAAGGTGAAGCGCCATCGACCTCGCGTCATTACACTGCTTGAGGCTCTGCCGACACCCGAATTGACCTCCTGCGTCAGCGCGCGCCCGGATTCACAAGGAGGGGCGATTCCTCTACCCTGCGACGGTCGAGGTATGCGGATGCGAAAGTGGAGCTCGGTGGTGGTTCTGGCAGCGATCTTGGGCGGCTGCAGCGCGCTGCAGGCGAAAACTAGCGCTGCCGGCCCATCGAGCGAGCCGAGCGAAGAAGAGCTCCGGGAGCGCTACCCCGTCGCGGTCGTGGCGCGCATCACGGACATTCGCGACAAGCACGACCTCGCGCTCGCGACGCCCACGCTCGCGTCGGCCACCGCTTTTGGTGACGCCCTCCTCGCGGCGTTCAGAGACAGCTTTTACGAGATCGACGCGATCGACTGGAACGCGTACGCGACCGACGCAGCTCGACTGCTCGGAACTCTTGCGCCCGAAGGCACGCCCGAGGAAGCGGCGAACGCGCTCGCCAAGCGAGCCATGTTTCAGGACGTGCTGGGTGACGAGGCCGGCGCTCTCGCGTCGCGCCGCGAGTCGTTCGAGCACGCGCACACGTACTTCTCCGGGCTCGGCATGGTCTGGGTGCTCCGCACGGACGGCGACGCCGCCGGCGCGCGGGCACTCTGCGAGAAGACGCGGCCACTCGCGCGCAACGAGGACGAAGTCTACGACCTTTACCGGGAGTGCCTGCAGGCCTCGACCGAGGGCGAAACGCTCGAGCAGCGCTTGCCTTGGGCGAGCGCGGAAGATCTCGCCGCCTATCGAGAGCGAGAGCGCTCCGAAGCCGACGCGCGCCTCAGCCGGCGGCAAGCAGACGAGGCCGCCTCTCGGGAGCTTCGCCATGAGAGCTCCGAGCCAGGGACCGCGCCGTCCGAAGCTCCAGCCGCTCCGAAGCGAGCCTCTTTCACGTTACACAACGCGCGTCCGAAGACCGTGAAGCTCTTCTACGGCAAGACGCCGAAATACGGCAGCGGTCGCACCAGCAGCCTGAGCGCCAACACCCGTCAGAGTGAGACCATGAACGACGGGGAGATGATCTGGATCCTCGACGAGAGCGGCAACGGCGTGTCGAGCTTCAGCGCCTCGGCATCGGTGCGCGAGGTCGAGATCACCTCGAACTGCGTCTCCTTCCAGGCGCGCTGACGCCGACTACAGCAGGAGCCTATCTCGATGGAGCTCGGCTATTTCGGGGCCGGCGAGCTTCTCGACCAGCTTCAGCGCGAACTCGAACGCCGTACCTGGCCCCCTGCTCGTCACGATGTTGCCGTCGACGACGACTGACTCCTCGACGTAGTCGGCGCTCGGGAGCTCGTGGCCGGGATACGACGTCGCCCTCCGTCCCTTCAACACGCCGGCCACGTCGAGCGCCGTTGGTCCCGCGCAAATGGCGGCCACGAACTTGCCCTTGTGAGCGGCGTCACGGATCAGGTCCAGGACCTCCTGGCTCTCGCGCAGGTGGCGCGCGCCCGGCATCCCCCCGGGCAAGACGACGGCGTCGAACATCTGCTCCTCGACCTCGCCGAGGCTCCTGTCCGCAACCACCGCTATGCCGTGAGAACCCTTGACCTGCGTGCCGTTCAAGCTCGCGCTCAGCACCTCGATCTCTGCCCGCCGCAGCACGTCGATGACGGTCACGGCTTCAATCTCTTCGAAGCCCTCGGCGAGCAGCACCAGAACCTTCTTCTTTACGGCCATGGTGCAAGAGAGAGTAGCACCAGATCACTTTTACTTCGGGGCGCACTCCAGCAGGAAAAGGTCCTGAGCGGTTTGCCGCGGCCGCGCTGCGAGCAATCGCCCACCGCGCACGCCGACGAGCTCGGTGAGCCCGAGCCCGGGGTCGTCGGTCAGCTCGGTCACGCTCGTACCGTTACCCGTCAAAAGTCCGAAGCGCGTGGGCTCGCTGCCTCCGCCGGCCGCGAGCCAGACGACCGACCCGGGCGAACGGGGCTCGGAGTCGACCAGCAGCGAGGGCACTCCTGCCC
>JAEZYO010000162.1 GCA_023419055.1 Pseudomonadota bacterium
TCCTGATCGAGCGCGTACAGCTTGAAGAAGTAGCGGTGTCGACCGATCGGAGGTTTGGGCCCGTTCCAGCCGACTCGCTCGAAGTCGTTGAGGCCGGCGCGGGCTCCTCCGGGTAGGGCGCTCGGAGCGAGCCCCTCTTCCAGCCCCGAACCTTCGACGGGGAGGTTGTAGAGCACCCAGTGCGTGAAGACGCGCTTCGGTGCAGCCGGATCGGGCGCATCGGGATCGTCGACGACGAGCGCGAGGCTCCGGGTGCCGGCGGGTGGATCGGACCAGGTGAGCGGAGGCGACTTGTCCGCGCCGAGCCCCGTGTACTGCTTCGGAATTTCGGCGCCGTGCTCGAAGGCGCTCGATTGGATCGAAAAAGCCATGATCGCTCCTCCTTGGCTTGCTGGATCGTCCGCCCCCCACACCCTCGAGGTATGCATCGAGCGAGCCACGCTTCCCGCCGTGCCAGCTTGGCACGCGAGATGCAATCGTTACACGGAGGCTCTCATGGCCATCGCGAGCATCGATCCACGCACCGGAGAGACGCGCGCCAAGTACCAGCCGCTCGATGCAGCGACGCTCGAACGGAAGCTGGTGCTCGCGGCGCACGCTTTTCGGAGCTATCGGCGGAGCCCCTTCTCTGCTCGAAAGCTCGTGTTGCTGCGCGCTGCGGAGCTCCTCGAGGTGGAGAAAGAGTCGCTCGGTCGTCTGATGACGGAGGAGATGGGCAAGACGCTGACCGCCGCCATAGCCGAAGCCGAGAAGTGCGCGCGCGCCTGCCGGCACTACGCCGAGCACGGGGAAGAGGCGCTCGCGGACCAGCCCATCGAGACGGAGCACACGCGGAGCTTCGTTCGCTACCAACCTCTAGGCACGCTGCTCGCGATCATGCCCTGGAACTTCCCGTTCTGGCAGGCTTTCCGCGTCATCGCGCCGAACCTGATGGCGGGCAATACCGTGCTCTTGAAGCACGCGTCCAACGTGCCTCGCTGCGCGCTCGCGATCGAGGACCTCCTGCTGCGCGCGGGCCTCCCGACCGGCGTCTTTCAGACGTTGCTCATCGGGTCGGACCTCGTCCCGCGCGTGCTCGATGATCCGCGCGTCGTCGCCGTCACCCTCACGGGCAGCACACCTGCCGGAGCCGCGGTCGCTGCTCAGGCAGGCAAGCTCATCAAGCCGAGCGTGCTCGAGCTCGGCGGCAGCGACGCCTTCGTCGTCATGCCTTCGGCCGATTTCGACCTCGCGCTCCGCGCCGCCGTGGAATCGCGCACGTTGAACAACGGCCAGTCGTGCATCAACGCCAAGCGCTTCATCGTGCACGCAGACGTCTACGAGCGCTTCGAGTCGAGCCTGGTGAGCGCATTTCTCGCTCTGCGCGTCGGCGATCCCATGGCCCCCGAGACGGAGATAGGTCCGCTCGCGCTCGCGTCCGTGCGCGCGGACGTGGTGTCGCAGGTCGAGCGCTCGGTCGACGCCGGCGCGCGACGTCTCGCCGGCGCCGAGCGCATCGAGGGCCCGGGCAATTGGTTCCGGCCAGGCGTGCTCGCTGCGATCCCGGAGCGTGCGCCGGCCTTTCGCGAAGAAGTCTTCGGGCCGGTGGCCCTCCTGTTCCGCGTCGAGAGCGCCGATGAGGCCATCGCGCTCGCGAACGACAGCCCCTTCGGTCTCGGGAGCAGCGTCTGGACCGAAGACCTCGAAGAGCAGCGGCGCTTCATCGACGAGCTCAGCGCTGGACAGACCTTCGTGAACAAGATGGTCGCTTCCGATCCCAGGCTACCCTTCGGGGGTGTGAAGCAGAGCGGCTACGGGCGTGAGCTCGGAGTCCCGGGGCTCCACGCGTTCGTCAACACCAAGACGGTCTCGATCGCCCTGCCCAAGTAGCCTCCGCGGCTGCCGGTTTGCCAGAGCCGGCGATCCGGCCTAAAAGTGGTGGGTCCGTCGTGACTCAGAGCGCCGCCCACGCCGACACCGAGCCCCAGCGCCCGAAGGGCGTCGGACCGCGTGCGCCTCGGAACGGGCGCTCCGGGGTTCGTCTGGGTAGCGTGCCGGTGGATTCGCGCGAAGAGGTGCGCTTCCTCCAGGACAGGCTCGCGCTTTTCGGCAAGGTGACCTTCTTCATCGCCACGTTCTTGCTGGTGGCGACCAGCACCTCCGATCTCGTGAGCAGCGTGCAGCGTTACTCGACGCTGTCTCGCGTGTGGCACGTGCTCGGGTGCCTCCTCGCGCTGGTGCTCTGGCGCGTGAGCGCGAGCTCTAAGAACCTCGCTCCGCGCACGTTGCTGATGCTCGACCTCGTGTTCACCCCGGGGATCTGCTGGTGTTTCGCCGTCTTGGGGCACTACGCGGTCCAGCCGTACGGCTTTTTCACCGGTCTCTTGGCGGTCACCCACGTCAGCGTGGGGCGCGCCATGATCGTCCCGAGCGCGCCGTTCACGACGCTCCTGCTCGGAGCGGTGAGCTTCGCCGGGCTCGTGATCTCCAGGCTGACGATGCCCTGGCCCCCCGAGCTCGCGCTGGTGGCGGGTACCAGGGGGCGAGGCGTGCTGGAGGCGGTGCTGTGGTCGACCGCTGGAGTGGCGGTGACGAGCGTCGCCTCCAAGGTCATCTACGGTCTGCACGAGAAGGCGCTCGAGGTGCGAAAGCTCGGGCAGTACTCGCTCGAGAACAAGATCGGTGAGGGCGGGATGGGCGAGGTCTACCGCGCGCGCCACGCCATGTTGCGGCGGCCGACGGCGGTGAAGCTCCTGTCGGGGGACGGCTCGGAAGCGCAGCTCCGGCGCTTCGAGAAAGAGGTGCAGCTCACGGCGCGCCTCACGCACCCGAACACGATCTCGATCTACGACTACGGCCGCACCCCGGACGGCGTCTTCTATTACGCCATGGAGCTCCTCGACGGCTTCACGCTCGAGCAGCTCGTCGAGCGACACGGCCCGCAGCCTGCCGGGCGCGTGATTCACATCGTGCGGCAGGTGTGCGGCGCCTTGAAAGAGGCGCACCGCGCCGGCCTCATTCATCGCGACATCAAGCCCGCCAACATCTTCCTCACGCGGCGCGGCGAGATCCCGGATTTCGTCAAGGTGCTGGACTTCGGTCTGGTCCGGGAAATAAAGGGCGATCAGCACCTCACCCGCAGCAACATCCACACCGTGGTCGGCACTCCGCTCTTCCTCTCGCCGGAAGCCGTGGCCACCCCGGACCGGGTCGACGCGAGAGCCGATCTCTACGGGCTCGGCTGCGTCGCCTATTTCCTCGTGACGGGGAGCGCCCCCTTCGCCGGCAAGAACCTGATCGAGCTCTGCGCGCATCACCTCCACACGCCGCCGCCGCCGCCCTCGTCTCGGCTCCCGGTGCCCGACGATCTCGAGCGCGTGATCCTCGCCTGCCTGGCGAAGGATCGAGAGGGGCGCCCCGAGACCGCAGAAGCGCTCGATCGGCTGCTCGCGAGCTGTCGCGACGCCGGGAGCTGGAGCGATTCCGAGGCGGAAGCCTTTTGGGCGAGCGCACCGTCGATGCCGGCGCCGAGCGCCAATGGCTCTGCCGCGAGCGGCGAGCAGACGCGGCGTACCGTGTGCGCCGTGGATATCGAAGAGCGGCTCGAGCCCGGTAAGCTGAGCGCCTGAGCTTCGCTCAGCCGGGGGAGGACGGGAGCTCGAGCGGGCGCAGCGGCAAGAACTCGCCCTGATCGGGGTCGTAGTCGAAGACCTCGCCGCGGCCGACGTCGAAGATCCAGGCGTTCACGTGCACCTTGCCCGCGTCGAGGCGCTTCGCGACGAAGGGGTACTCGCGCAGGTTCTCGAGCTGCGCGAGCACGTTCTCCTGGATGGCCGCGTT
>JAEZYO010000864.1 GCA_023419055.1 Pseudomonadota bacterium
GCGAGATCCTGCGCGCCCTGCTCGACGAGGTCGTCGAAGATCCGCGCAAGAACGAGCGCGACCTCTTGCTCGAACGGGCGAAAGAGCTCGCGAGTCAGTAGGCGGGCGCTCTGGCTCGCGAGCTAGCGCGCGACTCGGACCCACCAACGACGAAGGCCCCGGTGATTGCTCACCGAGGCCTCGTCGCGCCGCGTGGACTGAACCGCTACTCAGCCCGGCGCGGGCTTGGGCGCGCCGAAGATGCTCGCGGGGCGCTTCTTCTCGGCGCGGTCCTTGCGCTTGTCCGCCCAAGTCGGGATGACGACGCGCTGACGGGGCGGAAGCTCCTGACCTTCCAGCACGGCGTCGATCTCGCCCGAATCGAGGGTCTCACGCTCGAGCAGGGACTGCGCGAGGCGCTCGAGCTTTTCCCGGTTCTCGTTGATCACGCGGCGAGTGAGGTCGTGCATCTCTTGGACGATCACGCGCACCTCGCTGTCGATCTCGCGCGCGGTCTCCTCCGAGTAGTCCTCGCGCCGGCTCGTCATCTCGCGGCCGAGGAACACGCTCTCCTCGTTCTCGCCGTAGGCGATGGCCCCGAGCTTCTCGCTCATGCCAAGCTCGCACACCATGGCGCGAGCGAGGCGCGTGGCGCGCTTGATGTCGTCCTGCGCGCCGGTCGTGATCTCACCGAAGATGATCTCCTCGGCGACACGACCGCCGAGCGCCATCGCGATGCGAGCGCGCATCTGCTGGCGCGTCATCAGGTGGCGATCTTCGGTGGGCAAGAACATCGTGACGCCGAGCGCCGCGCCGCGCGGGATGATCGAGACCTTGTGCACGGCGTCGTTGCCCGGGACGAGCTTGCCGACGATCGTGTGACCGGCCTCGTGGATGGCCGCGGTGCGACGCTCCGCGTCACTCATGACCATGGAGCGGCGTTCGCTGCCCATCAGGACCTTGTCCTTGGCGAGCTCGAAGTCCTCCATGCTCACCGAGTCCTTGTCCTGACGGGCCGCGAGCAGGGCCGCCTCGTTGACCAGGTTCTCGAGGTCGGCGCCGACGAAGCCGGGGGTGCCGGCCGAAATCACGCCCAAGTCGACGTCGCCCGAGAGCGGCACCTTCTTGGTGTGGACGGCGAGGATGCCCTCGCGCCCCCGGATGTCGGGGCGCGGCACGGTGATGCGGCGGTCGAAGCGACCAGGACGCAAGATGGCCGGGTCGAGCACGTCGGGGCGGTTGGTGGCGGCGATGATGATGACGCCTTCGTTGCTCTCGAAGCCGTCCATCTCCACCAGGAGCTGGTTCAGGGTCTGCTCCCGCTCGTCGTGACCGCCACCGAGGCCCGCGCCGCGGTGACGCCCGACCGCGTCGATCTCGTCGATGAAGATGATGCAGGGCGCGTGCTTCTTCCCCTGCTCGAACAGGTCGCGCACGCGGCTCGCGCCGACGCCCACGAACATTTCGACGAAGTCCGAGCCGGAGATGCTGAAGAAGGGCACGCCTGCCTCACCCGCGATGGCGCGAGCGAGGAGGGTCTTACCCGTTCCGGGCGGACCCATCATGAGCACGCCCTTCGGGATACGGCCGCCGAGGCGCTGGAACTTCTTCGGGTCCTTGAGGAAGGCGATGATCTCCTCGACCTCGTCCTTGGCCTCGTCGATGCCCGCGACGTCCGCGAAGGTGATCTTGTTCTGCGACTCGCTGAGCAGGCGCGCGCGGCTCTTGCCGAAGCTCATCGCCTTGCCGCCGCCCGCCTGGAGCTGCCGCATGAAGAGGTAGAACATCACGATCACGAACAGCATCGGGAGGAGGATCGTGAGCACCGGCGTCAGGATCGAGTTGCCCTCGTCACGGTGGAAGGTGACCTTGGCGTTCGTCTTCAAGATCTCGTCGACGCTGTCTTCCGTCGGGCCGACCGTGGTGCCCTTGACCTCTTGCGTACCCTTCACCGTCGGGTCCTTGATCGTGAACAGGTATTGCCTGTCCTTGATCTCGACCGCGTCGATGTGCTTTTGGTCGCGAGGTGCTTTGACCAGCGACATGAAGTCGCTGTAGGCCATCTCCTGGCGAGGAGGACCATCGGCGTCATGCAAGAACTGCCAGATGGCGAGGAACGCGACGATTAGGACGACCCAGAGCAAAAGGGTCTTGTGGGGCTGCTTCACGTCTTACCTCTACGAAAGTCCACTCGAATCAACTTTGCCATCCTCTGACGTGTACGTCGATGATCGTTCCCAGATTTCAGGGGCCGTCAGAAGGGCACGACGAAAATCGCGCCGTTCTTGAGGTCTCCCCTTTCAGGATGACGGCCTGCTGGGGGGTAACATAAGCCCGCTCTCGGCGGTTGACAGGTCCCTCGGGACTTCCCGATAGCCGCGGGCGCGCGGGCCCGCTTCTTCTCGAGCCCTCGGCTTCAGCTAGCGCCGATTGGAGCGAGCGGCAAATCCGATACGGAGCTCACCGGTCCGCACATCCAGCTGGGCTTCTTTTCCCCCGGGTAGGCGGACGCGGGCGTTCGCGAGCCCGAGCTTTCTGGCCCGCGAAAGGGCGCGCAGGTGCGCGCGCCCGAGCTCGACGTCGGCCCGTTCCGCAACCGCGCGCCACGCGGCGAGCTCGCCGTCGTCGGAAAGAGCGTCTGCGAGTGCGTTCAGGTGCGCCACGACTCCCGGCGAGAGCTCGGAGAGCAACGGCAAGACTTCGCCGCGAACCCGAGCGCGCAGGAAGCGGCGGTCGAGATTGGAAGGATCGGACGCGAAGGGAATCGCGTGACGAGCGAGATGTCCGAGCACGTCCGAGCGCCGAGCGCGGATGAGCGGCCGGATCCGCTGACCTTCACGCGCCGGCAAGACGCCGAGCCCGCGCGGACCTGCACCTCGCAGCAGGCGCAAGAGCACCGTCTCGGCTCTGTCGTCAGCGTGGTGCGCGGTCGCGATGAGCTCGAGACCGCGGCTTTTTGCCACTCCTTCGAGCGCGCCGTAGCGCGCCTCGCGAGCGCGCGCCTGAAGGTTGCCTCCTCCACCGAGCGCGAGCTTGGTCACACCGAATTCGACGCCGTGCCGCGACGAAAGCTCCCGCGCGAGCTCGAGCTCGGCGCCCGCCTCCTCGCGCAGGCCGTGATCCACGCCGTGCGCCACCAGGGTCAGCCTCCACGCGGAAGAAAGCCGAGCGAGGACGTCGAGTAAAGCCAGGGAGTCGGGCCCGCCGCTCACCGCGACCAGAATTCCCGCTCCTCGAACGACGCCGCACTCTTCCTCGAGAGCCCGAGCAGCCAGCGTCAAGAGTGTGGGCGGGTGACTCTGGGACATCGACTCGACGGCTTCAAACCAGCTCGAATTCTTTGCAAAATTCGAGCTCCCGCAGGACCCTGAGCTCGACGCCACGATGCGGGGCCGAGGGATAGCCGTTCGCGCAGGCCGCGGCGGGTACGTCGAAGTGAGCGCAGTCTTCGCACCCGAAGCGGAGCTCGAAGCGCTGGGCTTCGCTCCGCAGACGATCGTCCACGCGCGTCTTCACTGGAAGGGTTGAGCGGGCTGCCCGCGCTGGAAGAAGAACGTGAAATCCCCGGTGACCCGGCTGATCACGCTGGCGTCCGCCGCGGGATCCCCGGTGAGCTCGCGCGGGTCCGCGAAATCGGCGGTGAACGAGGCCCGCGTCAGGCGCTCGTCAGCGTCGCTCTCGTTGATGTCTCCGCTGAAGAGGGACTTGAAGTTGATCGTCCCGCCGATCGAGTACACCGTGCCGTTCTGATTGTGACAGGTGTTGTGGAGGTAGAGCGCGATGCTGACCTTGGCGTCGCCCTCCTTCGGATTGAACTCGCTACCCGAGACGATGATGCCTTGGGGGATTCCGAGCGGGATGTCGGTGTTGAGCGAGTTCTCGCGGATGTCCTGCAGGTCATTGATGACGACGTAGATGCCGTCGCTCATCTCCGGAGTGTTGTCCCCGCGCTGCACGCGGATGATGAGCGCTTCCTGCCGAAATGGATTGGCCGCGAAGAAGTCTGGATCGAGCTCGAACGGGCCGTTCCAACAGCCGTCGATGTAGAGACGGTCGGACGTGACGTTGCCGGAGCCTTCGCCCACGGCGCAGCCGAACGTGAGAGCGATGGTCAGAACCGGCAAGGCCCTCAAGCACGCATCTCCTCGCTCAGCGCGGCGGCGAAGGTCTCCTTGATGAGGCCTCCGCCCAAAACCCGCGTTCCTCGATAGAAGACGGCGTATTGCCCGCGAACCACGGGTGAGACCGGGGTCGCGAACTCGACGCGAAAACGACCGGCCCCCGCGGCGCTCACGCGCGCAGGGTGAGGCGTGCCGCGGTAACGAACCTCGACCTCGGCATCGAAGGGGGTCGACACGTCGCTCGCGAGGCGAGCGTCTTCGACCAGCGCGCCTGCGGAGAGCAACCGCTCCTTTGGGCCGAGGCGCACCGTGGCGGTGGCCGGATCGACCCCGACCACGTACGTCCGCTGGCCCGTGGCGACGCCGAGGTTCCGGCGCTGTCCCAAGGTGAAACCGTGGATGCCCCGGTGTTGACCGAGCTCCCGCCCCTCCTCGTCCACGATCGCTCCCGGTCGAACTCGATCCGGAGCGCGCTCGGCCACGAACGTGTCGTAGCGACCGGCGGGCACGAAGCAGAGCTCCTGGCTCTCGCCCTTGTGCGCTCCCGGTAGAGCCAGCCGTTGGGCTTCGGCGCGGACTTCGGCCTTGTCCGAGTCTCCGAGCGGGAACACCAGGCGCGCGAGCTCGGCTTCGTCGAGCAGGTGCAGGAAGTAGCTCTGGTCCTTCGAGCCGTCGGCGCCGCGATGGAGCTCGTGCCGATCACCGGCTTGCACGACGCGCGCGTAGTGGCCCGTCGCGACGCGACGAGCGCCCAGGCGATCGGCGAGCGCGAAGAGCTCCCGCGACTTCACCCCTCGGTTGCAGCGCACACAGGGGCTCGGCGTCTCGCCCTGCACGTAGGAATCCACGAAGGGCGCCACGACCTCCGACTGGAAGAGCT
>JAEZYO010000203.1 GCA_023419055.1 Pseudomonadota bacterium
CTGAACTTTGGCTCGGCAGTAGAGCGAGACGGTCCTGCACTCGGGCCCCGGGAAGAGCCCGACGTAGTCGTCGCCTTGAAAGGACCAGCCTGCCGTCAGGCACGCGAGCGCGGCCGTCGATTTCCCGCTCCCGCTCTTTTCCGTGAGCAAGACGGCGCCGGCCCCCTTTCCGACCGCCGCCCCGTGAACCAGGAGCCCTCCGGACTCGGCAAACCACCAGCCCAGCACGGCTCGAAGGGGTGCGGCCCGCTCCCAAGCTTTCACTCGCCCTGGCTCCGGTGCCAGCACGGTCACGAGGCGGCGCCCAGGATCATACAGCGAGAGCAGGAGCGACTCGCTCGCGGCGAAGGCGCGAACGCCGCTCGGCGAGTGCTGGGCGAAGCGCTTCTGCGCGAGCCACTCCCACTCCCTGGCGCCGAGGAGCGACGAGCCGCTCTCACCCCAAAGGTCGACCTTGAGCGAGCCGGCATTTCGGTGCTCGGAGAGGTGCTCGAAAGCGTCGAGGAACTGCTCGCCACCGTCCACGGCTGCCATGACGCGGAGCTCGAACCCGAGCGGGCCGAAGCTTCGCCGCACCTGCCGCGTCGCCGCAATCGATCGCGACGCCTCGGCAAACCTGGCCGCGAGCGCCGGCAGATTGACGGGTTCGAGGACGGCCGCCGTCATGAACGCTCGGCCCGGCGCGGCCACCCGGTCGTGTCGGCGTCGTGAATCGGGTCGAGCAGGAGGAGCGACGCGACGTCCGTGAACTTCTCGAGAACGGGCGCGTTGGCGGGGACGCTCGCTTTCGGCGCCGCGTCGAACGGCGGGGCTTGCGTCGCCCTTTCGACCACGATCAGGCGCTCGCGCTCGAGGCTCGTGAGAAAGCCCTGCACCCACTCTTCCGTGACTGCCGGCTCCGCGCCAGTCGACTGCCGCACGTGGTTCTCGATCTGTCCGACGGAAGCGCCAGCCAGCAAGAGCTCGAGGATGTACGCGCCGACGTCGCGGGCAGAAAAATAGCTCCCGGTTTCGAAGTCGATGACAATCGCTTCACCATCCACGAGGTGCGCGGCCACTCGCGGCTCATCCATACGAACCCGATCGAACGTCTCGAATGCCATCATTTCACCCTTCGTTGTGAACGCCGCCGCGGCAGTCGCCCCGCCCGGCACAGAACTCGACACTATCTCGAAAGCGAGCCGGGCCACATCATTTGTACGCTTGACGAAGCTCCGAGCGATTGAAATGATGCGCTGATACGGAAAGGTCATGTCGCGCCTCGTCGTCAGGGCAAAGGGGGAGCGTTCGGGCGCACCGGCGAGACCTCCGCAAACCGAGTCGACCGCCCTCGAGCCGGCGGACTTGTCGCGCAATTGCCCGACCGAAGCACAGCTTGCGCTGCTCCGGATCATCACGTGCCAGAGTGACGATGGCGTCGAATCCCAGTGGCAGGCCTGCTCTTCGTGGATCCAGGTCGACGATCCGCCGCCGGAGCAAATTCGGTTCCTTCCCGCCCTGAGCGCGCGCTTGGCGAGCGCGAACATCGACGATCCGAAGGCGCTTCGATTGAGGGGGCTGGCTCGCCACGCGCAAGTGTCGAGCTTGCTGCAGCGGCGGGTGCTCAGCGACGTCGCCAGGCTATTTTTCCGACACGATATTCCGATGATGGCGCTGAAGGGCTCCGCCACGTCGCTGCTTTGCCCCGCCGGGCCGCCCAAGCCCATGGCCGACGTGGACGGGCTCGTGCCCTTCGAGAAGGCCGGGCAAGCGCTCAGTCTCCTCAAGAAAGCAGGTTGGGTCCCCGACGGAAATCTCGAGGCGCAGGCAAGAAGGAGCCTCGCGTTCGGGCACGGTTGGGGCTTTCGACGGGGAGACGCGCAGTTCGATCTGCACTGGCACGCTGCTCATCAGGATCCGACGTCACGCTTCGACGAGCTCCTCCGCTCGGGCTCTCGTCGCATCGAGCTCGAGGGGGTGCCCCTCTCGCTGCCGTCGGCGACGGGGCTGCTCCTGCAAGTCTGCGTCCACGGTGTCCGCTGGAACTACGGCGGCATCTCGAGCTGGCCGCTCGACGTCGTCCGCATCCTCGGAAATCCCGAGCTGACGATCGACTGGGAGGCGCTCTTCGCCGTCTGTGTCGAGAGGCGCCTGATCATTCAGGTTCGCTCGGCGCTCGGCTCGCTCCAGGGCGTGCTCGCGAACGCCGAGGTCGACCGCCTGGTCGCGCGGCTCTCGAACGAGCGTGTCACCCCGGTCGAAGTCCTCGAGCATCGAGGCATCACGGGCCATCACCGAGCGACGCTCTCGGTCGAACGCGCGGCGCGCTCCTTCATGCTTCGAAAGCGGCGCGAGACTCAGGGGAAGGTCGCGCTTACCCTGAGCTGGCGCAGGCGTTAAGACGAGCGGAGCGACTCGAGCCGCTTCCGCAAGTAGCCCTTCAGCGCGTCGTCCGTGGTGAGGCCAATCGCGATCGTCAACGCTTCCGAGGCTCGCTCGGTCTCGCCGGCGAGAGCCAAGAGGTGCCCCTTCGCCGCCCAGTAAGGTTGATACGAG
>JAEZYO010000870.1 GCA_023419055.1 Pseudomonadota bacterium
GTACCAGAGCTCACCGAGCTCGTCGAGCGCCGCCTTCGGCTTGTCGGCGTAGAGCGCGACCGTGCGCGCGGCGGTCTCCGGCGAGCCGCCCAGGATGAGCGCGAGCGCCGCGTCGTTCATCAAGACCTCGTTCTTCATCTGCTCGAAGAGCTGCGCCTCGACGGTCTTGTCGAAGCCGCCCTTCGCGATCGCGCGCGCCACCTGATGGCGCGTCTCGAGGGCCGACTCCGGCGTCATGAGCGACATGAGCGCCGGCGCGGTGCCCGGGACCGGGCGCTGGATCAGCGCCTCCAGCAGGCAAGCGCGCCGGAACTGATCCGACTTCTCCTGACCCGAGTACTGCTGGATCTTCTTCGCGATCTCGAGGAAGTCCTCCTTCTCGGCGACCCAGGCGAGAGCGGCGCACGCGGCCATGCGCGACTGTTCGTTGTTCCGCGGCTCCTCGACGTACGTCAGGAGCTGCTTGAAGCCCTTGTGGTCACGCCACTGGCTCATGCCTTCGGCCGCGCCCACGCCGATGGCGCGGAGCGACATGCCGAGGATCGCGACGCCGCCCTGCATCAGGCCTTCCATCGTGACGTCGAGCTCCTTCGGACGCGCGGTGAGCCCCTTCTCGAGCACGCCCCAGGAGCGAGCATCCTTGATCCAGCCGACGTAGCGCATCGCGCTCTGCGCGATCACCCACTCTTCCGGCATGGGCGGCTGCTGGCCTTCCTTCGGGAGCTCGGCGTTCGGGTTCGCCCACTTGCGGAGCGCGTCGATGTCCTTGGTCGACTCCATCGCGGCGAGGGCGCGGAGGCCGTTCGCGTGCGGCGAAGGCATCTCGTGGATCCAGAAGATCACCGCGTCTTCCGCCTGCTCGGCGATCTGGGCGCGCTTGTCCGGGTGCAGGATCGCAAGGTCGGCGATCATGCGGGAGGCGATCACGCGCTCGTTGTCGTCGCGCTTCAGCGCCATCTCCCAGTCGGTCTGGTCGCTGTAGATCTTCAGCGGATCCATGCGCAGGCGCTTGGCCAACGTAGGGACCGCGCGCACGTCGCCGATCGCGGCGAGCGAGATGGCGGCGCGAGTCTGGAAGTGAATGTGCGGCTTGCTCTCGATGTACTGGTAGAGAGCGTTCGCTCCACCCGGGTCGTTGAGCCCCTTCGTGGGGTCCGACACGTCGTGGATCATGTCGAAGATCTGCTTCTTGAAGTACCAGGCGCCCTTCTCGTCGTCGGTCGGCGCCGCGGCGAGCGCGACCACCAGGCCCTCGGTGCCGTTGCCGTCGCGCAGCGCCTCGAAGTACTTGGTGCGGCTCTCCTTGTCCGCGAGCTTCAGCGCCTCGACCAGCGGATCGCGCGCGCGGCTCTCCTGGATCTTGCCGAGACCCGGCGCGGCCTGACGCGCGACCTCGGCGTCCTTGTCCTGCACGAGCTTGATCAGCGTGTCGGTCCACTTCGGCTCGGCGTTGTCGGACATCACGGTCGCGACCAGCTGGCGCACCGCCGCGCTCTCGTCGCCGGCCATGCTCGCGATCTTCTCGAGCGGCACCAGCGCGACGATCTTGTTCGGGTCGAACGCGCTGCCGCCGCCGAGGCGCTGCACCTTCGACAGGTGGCCGAGGCGGTACAGGTTCATCACGTCGTCGAACGCGCGCGACTCACCGAGCACCACGAGCGCCCAGGCAATCTGGGGTTTCGAGCCGGGACCGGCGGTCTTCAGCGCGGCGAGCAGCGCGTCCTTCGCGCCCTCCGCCATGGGGCGGCCGTACTCGGCGAGGGCCTGGGCCGCCATGCCCTGGACGGGCTCCGACGGAGACACGAGCGCCTTCGCCGCGAGCGGCACGCCCTCGGGATCCCGCGCCCAAGCGAGCTGCTTGAGGGCTTCCATACGAAGCTCGTCGCTGAGCTCGGTGGCCGCCCACTGGCGCCAGTCGGGCACCTGTTCGGCCTTCGGTTTGACGAAGATGTCCTTCTTCTTCGCTTCGGCCTGCTCGACCGTCAGGCGCTCCGCGTCCTTGGTCATGCCGAACGCAAGGAAGCCGCCGAGGCCGAGCGCCATCACCACGCCGATGGCGATCACCGCCGGACTGAAACGGCCGCGCTTGAAGTTGCCGTCGCCGGGATCGAAGCCACCACCAGCCGGTACGCCGGGGCTCGGAAAGCCCGGCACGTCATCGGGCGGAAACTTTGCCGCGTGAACGATCGGAGGCGGCGGGGCGGGCTGATGAGAAGTGATCGAGGCGTTCGGTTCGAACATCTGTCCTCCCGGGGACAACGGGTCAGGCAGAGGCGGCCAGCGGATTGCCGCCCCTGATGAAGAGCCGGGCCGGACCTTAACCCAGTAGGCGAAAGGCGGGGAGTGTCTCGCTTCTACTAACGCTAGATTTTCAGGACGGGACACCGCGCGCGGGCCGAGCGGCCACCAGGACACCTCGTCCGTCGAAGTCAGAACATTACAAAGACAGCGAGATTGTCGCAGCGGACTGGCATCATCTAAGGTGCCGCCGCGTGAACGACGCCGCTCGGCGACAGTCGCTCGTGAAAGTGCTCGCCGCCGCCCTGCTGACGACAGCGGTGGTGACGGCGCTCTCCTACCTCCTGCCCGAAAAGCACCAAGCGACGGGCGTGGGGCTCGCCTTCCTCTTCGCGACGTACGTGCTCGTGGTGCGAGGCGACCAGGGCGAGGCGGTCCGTCACCATGGCATCGCCTTCGGGGGCCTGCTCGAGCTCGAGCCCATCGATCCGAGGCGAGTGCTGCGCGACTTCGCGCGCGCGCTGGCGTGGGCCCTCGCGATCTCGCTGGTCGTGTTCCCTGCCTTCTGGGGCGGCTATCGACTCTGGCACTCGCCGGAGAGCGACTTCGAACCGCCTGCGCTGTTCCGCACCTTCGACTCCGCGCTCGGCGAGGTGATGATGATCGCGCTCCCGGAGGAGGCCTTCTATCGCGGCTATCTCTTGACCGCCCTCGACGACGTCTGGCCGCCGACCCGTCGTCTGCTCGGCGCGCCGGTCGGGCTCGGGCTGGTCGTCTCGAGCGCCATCTTCGCGCTCGGTCATCTGCTCACCGAGTTCAACCCGAGCAGGTTGGCCGTCTTCTTCCCTGCCTTGGTGTTCGGGTGGCTCCGCGCGCGCACGGGCGGGATCGGCGCGGCGGTCCTGTTCCACGCGTTCTGTAACCTCTTTGCCTCGTATCTCGCGCGAGGCTACGGTTTTTGAGGAGAGTGATGGTAGGTCCCCTACTGGCTGAGCTCGTACGCGTCGCACTCGCGGAAGATGTTTCCGGCGGAGATCTCACGACCCAAGCGCTGGTCGCGCCGGGTTCACGAGCCATCGGGCGCGCCGTAGCGAAGAGCGCGATCGTCGCGTGCGGGGCCGAGGTCTTCGCGCGCGTGTTCTACGAGATCGATCCGGGGGTGCGAGTCGAGCGCAAGGTCGACGACGGCGCCGAGGTCGAGCCCGGAACCGTGCTCTGGGAGGTCGAGGGCTCGACTCGCTCCATCTTGATCGGCGAGCGCACCGCGCTCAACTTCGCGCAGCGCATGAGCGGGGTGGCCACGCTCACGCGCCGCTTCGTCGAGGCGGTGCCGAAGGGCTTCGCGCTGCGGATCACCGACACCCGCAAGACCACCCCCGGCCTGCGCTCGCTCGAGCGCTATGCCGTGCGGACGGGCGGGGGCTCGAACCACCGCAACGACCTCGGCTCCGCCGTCCTGATCAAGGACAACCACATCGAGGCCGCGGGCGGCATCACGGCGGCGCTCGAGAGCGCCAAGCGCTTCGCCCCGCACACCGCGCGCATCGAGATCGAGGTCGAATCGCTCGACGCGCTCGACGAGGCGCTCCGGGGCGGTGCTGACATCGTCATGCTCGACAACTTCGCGCCCGACGCGCTCGCGGAGGCGGTGAAGCGCACGCGCGGCAAGGCGCTGTGCGAGGTCTCCGGCGGCTTGACGCTCGATCGGATTTCGGAGCTTGCGCGCGCCGGGGTCGACGTGGTGAGCGTGGGCGCCCTCACCCATTCGGCGCCCGCGGCCGACATCTCCCTCGACATCGAGCGGCTGTCGTGAGCTCGTCGTTCGACGTCGTCGGCTTCCACGATCTCCGGACGGCGCGCCGAGTCGCCCTGGGTTCCGCGATCTGGGCGTTCCAGAGCACGGCCTCGACGAACGACCTGGCGCTCGCGGCCGCGAGGGCGGGAGAGCCGCACGGACTCGTCATCGTCGCGGACGCCCAGACCGAAGGTCGCGGACGCCAGGGTCGCGCCTGGCACTCTCCGCCCGGGGAAAACCTGCTGGTTTCAATCCTGCTGCGGCCCGAGCTGCCGCTCGCCGACGCGCCTCTGCTCGCGCTCGCGGTCGGGCTCGCGCTCCGCTCCGCCGTGGTGGGCTTCATTGGTGAGCGCTCGGACCTCGGCATCAAGTGGCCGAACGATCTGCTCTGCGGCGGGAAGAAGCTCGCCGGCGTCCTGATCGAAACACAGGTACAAGGTAGCGAGCTCCTCGGTGTCGTGATCGGAGTAGGTCTCAACCTGGGAACACGCGTGTTCCCACCGGAGATCGCGGCTACCGCCACGTCGCTGTCGCTGCTCGGCGCGGAGTCCGTGTCGCGCGAAGTGATGTTGGTGTCGGTCCTCGCGGAGGTCGAGCGCGCCGTCCGGACGCTCCAGACGGGCGGACGCGCAGCGCTCGTTCCGGAGCTCGTCCGACACGACGTGCTGCGTGGTCGGCGCGTCCAAGTCGAGGGTGTCGCCGGCCGCGCCGAGGGCATCGACGTGAACGGACGACTCTTGGTGCGGGACTCGCTCGGTCGCCAGCATGCGCTCGTGTCGGGACACGTCATCGTCGAGGGTGACGAATCCGACGAGTGAACGGCGCTCGGCGCGCGCGGCGCACGACCGCCACGGCTCTCCTCATCGGCTCTCCGATAAGGATGCGCCGAGCCCGTCGCGCCTCGCCCCACCGGCGCAAAACGCGCCGAAGGCCCGACAGCGACGTGACGCCGACGCCGGAGGCGAGGAGTCTTGGCGCCTTTGATGCTGACCGGCGTTTCTGGATTGCAAAAGCGAGCGCGCGGGAGCAGTGTGCGCCCCGAGCGACAACCCGGCGGACCGTGTCTCAAAGGTAGCGGAAACCGCCCTTCTTTTTTTTGAGTTTGCAGTTCCCTGCAAGCCGAGGCAAGAATCACTAAGTCCACGAGCGGGGGGCGTGGCTGGAGGCCTACACAAATGGCGACCGAAGATACGGTGAACACCATCGCAAAGGCGCTGGGTGAGGTGGACGAGCAGCCGATGACGCAGATCACTGGAGTGGTCAAAGCGCTCGGCGAAGAAGCCTCTCTCTCGTTGTTGGAAGAGACCAAGCGCATCGAGGCGGGCGGCGGGATGATGTTGCCGGACAACAGCCGCAAGCGAACACCCGGCGGGGTGTTCTTTTTCCTCGCGCGTCAGAAGCTCTCGCACGAGGACAAAGTGAACATCTTCCGACCGGTGAAGCCGCCCAAGCCGGCTCAGCCGGTGGTCGAGGCAGCGCGGCTGCCGCGCAGGCGCGTGATCGACGTGGCGCCCGCCAGAGAGGTGCCCCTGCGACCGCGCGGCGGCTTCATTCCGCCGGGGCTGCCGCTCGCGGCCAAGCGCGTTCGCGCTCGAGAGACGATCCAGAACGCTGTCGCGGCGCTGCCTCCCGACGATCAGGTGAACCTGTTGCTCGAGGT
>JAEZYO010000256.1 GCA_023419055.1 Pseudomonadota bacterium
CCCGAGTGCTGGGTCAGCGCAGCCAGATGTATCCATGAGACTTTCGAAACCTGTCGGACTAAACTAAGCGAGTGGGAGGTCCCTGAGGGTGACGATGAGGCAAGACAACCGCAAGCGCACTAGCCTGAGACAAGCAGGTTGCCGATGATGCCGGGTACTCGCGGGAGCGTTCGCATCGGGACTGTCCGGCTCAAGTTGCCGGGCTCGGACGCCGAGTACGGAAGACGGGTCGCCTGAACGCGCCATGAAGCGACTGGCGGAGCTCGTGCCTGGTGACATCTCCGGAGACGTGCCTCACCTGGAGCTCAAAATTCGCCTCGAAGGGGGCGCCAGCGAGGACGAAGTCTGCGAACGAGTCGCGCAGGCCATGGCCAAGGCGATCGTCAAAGCTAGCCGACGTCTCGAACGCGAGAGCTCCCCGTTTCCTGCGCCCGCAGCCGCCCCCACCCCGAATGCGAGTGGGTTTGCGGCGGAGCCTGCACGAGCTCGCGCTGGCGGTGGGGCGCCATTGTCACCGCCGCGCGAGTTCGGTACGCGCGACCGGAGCGCCCGGGCCGGTGCGGTAGACGCCTCGGAGCGTGAGGCTGACCGGCTTGGAGCGCGAATCGCGAGCGAGCTGCCTCACGGCGACGCCCTCGGGACGGGTCCCTTGCCGCAGTCGGTGCAAGCGGTCGCAGAACGAGCGTTTGGCGTCGATTTTTCGGGTGTTGAGCTCCGGGCAGACGCTCAAGGTGAAAGCAAAGCTCTTGCTCACAATGCCTTCGCAGTCGCCGACGGCTCGAGCATCCACTTTGCCAAGGGGCAAGCAAACCTCACCTCCGAGTACGGCAGAAAGCTGCTTGGACATGAGCTCGCGCACGTGGCGCAAGCGCGGCTTGGTACGGTGCCTGCGGGTCAAGCTCAGGCCCGCAGTTTCCCGAAAGTCCACCAGCAAGTTCTCCAAGAGCTCATCCGCGCCAAACGGGAGGACCCGAGCTTCAGCCAAGTCAAGGGCCTGCTTGGCAGGCTCGACAAAGAGGAAGCTCAGGGCCTGTTTCAGCGCATCACGAGCGGGAGCAAGCGGGACGACTTTGCGGTCTTCTTCAACAGCAACGCCAACGTACCCGCGGACATGCGCGAGGAGCTTCTCGCAGTCCTAAAAAGGCGGTCTGGAGGAGCGGCGGCCGGCGTGAGCGGGCAAGCCGAGCCGAAAGCCCCCAGCGCCGTGGCCGAGTCGACGCCGACTAAAACGGAACCTCTTGCGCCCACGTCCGCTCCGGAGCTCGGGCAGCGGGCTGAAGAGCGCTCGAGTGGCCACATCGTGGCGTTCGGCCCGGAAGCGCTGATGCTCGCGTTCCGCGCGCTGCCCAACGCACAGCGCACGATCGTTCCAGACGGGTTTGGCGCCCAATCGAGCTTGTCCCGGGGCAGCACGCCAATGGCAAGATGTTCGTAGCCGACACTGGAGGTGAGCTCTTTTTCCTGTCGGGACCCTACCTCATCAAGATCCCCCGTCGGGAGTTCGCGCGGAGCGTCTACCTCGACGCGATAGGTCGCGGCGTCGCGACGGCAGCGTGGGTCGAGCCAGTTGGCAAGGTGGGTTTCGCGTTCCTAGTCCCCTTCGTCGGCGGGCTGCTGGGGACAGTCGGCGTTGTAGCCGCCCTCGCCACGTTTGCGGTAAAGATGGGCCTCTTCTACGCCGCGCATCAAACTAACGTGCACAAGGCGCTCGCGCAGCTGCCCACGGTGCTGGCAGCCATACGTTATATCAATACCAACTGCCCGACCCTCGCCTCGTTCCTGTCCAAGGCTGGCAAGACGAATGCCTGGAATGCTGCCTTGAAGGGCGCAGGGGCGGAAGAAGCCGCAGACCTGCTCGGGCGCCTGCTCGGGGGCATCAGCGCGGCGCCCTCGCTCGGGTTCAAAGCACTGGCCCTGATTGCACTGAAGGCGCTGGCTGTGTCCGCGGCACTCCGCGGCCCGGGTGCGATCGCGCGCGGCAGCCGCGAACAGGCGGTGCAGGAGCTAAAGCGACTTCTGCGCGAGGGTGGCGCCGACATTCAGCAAGAGGAAGCGGAGTCGATCTTCGACGAGGGATGTCTCGAGAAGGCCGCGACGGTCGAGAATCTTCAGAAGCTAGAACAAGGGTTACGAGCACTCGAACCGCTGCTCCAACGGATGGCGCAGTCCTTGACTGTCGTCGAGTAACTCCCGGCGGCACGAAAATGCGTGACGAGTACAAGTCTTCCTGGATCCGCGACCGCGCTGCGCGGCTCCACGAGTCACTCCTCCGCGCCAGCAGTCGCTTGAAGCGATGGAGCGACTGGCTCGCCCTCGTCGGGGTCGGATCCCTGATGCTCGTCGTCATGGCGTTCGTCGGTTCCGAGGCCCTCCCCATCGCCGGAACGAATACCGATTTCATCATCTGGCTCGCGGTTCCTCTGGTCGTGACCGCTGCCTTGGCGACGCTTCTCCGGTCGCTCCGCAGACGCCGTCACGGATCGAGCGCCTCTACTCAAATCCAAGGGCCACGCGACGTGTTGCAGGTGGTCGTCGTCGCTTGGTTGGGGCTCGTCGCGATCGGCGGGTTCATCGCCGATGCTCGCGGCGGCACTGGCCTCACGGGCTTAGGCATCTTCTCTGGCTTGGTAGGCGTGACCATGCTCTTCATGGACGCGGTGCTCGTGTATCGGTACGTCATGAGGGAGTAGAGAGCGTGGCATCGAGCGGCGGCGGTCGAGCTGGCGGCCGCTGACGAGGCGCTGCTCTCGGAGACCGATCGGAGCGCCGTCGAGCGTGCGCTGGGAACGGAGTTTGCGCCTCTCTCGAGTGGCCGTCATCGAAGCGGGTGATCTCGACAGCATGGCTCCCGCGTCACGGAAGCTCGTCGTGAGTAGCGGCGCGGAACTTCTCGCACCGCGTATTGATGTTTTCTTGATGCCAATGGGTCGCGAATTTACGACTTACTGATCAGGCGGGAGCTAACTTCCATCGCAGTAAGGGGTTCGAAATGGATGTCGTCTATCTCCTCCTCGTCGTCGCGCTCTTCGCCTCGTCACTCGGCCTGATTCGCCTCTGCGAACGCGTCCAATAAGGAGCATCATGACCACGCTCTATGCCGTCGCGGGGCTCGTCGCCCTGGCGCTGCTCGTCTATCTCGTCGTAGCGCTCCTGAAGCCGGAGTCGCTCACATGACCGCGAACGCTTGGGTTCAGATCGCCCTCTATCTCGGGGTGTTGCTCGCGCTGGTGAAGCCCTTGGGCTCGTACATGGCGCGGGTCTACGCCGGCGAAACCACCTTCTTGCACCGCGTGCTCGGCCCCGTGGAGCGGCTGTTCTATCGCCTGGCCGGCGTCCGGCCCGACGAGGAGATGAGCTGGAAGCGCTACGCGGTCGCCATGCTGGCCTTCAACGCGGCAGGTCTCCTCGCAGTGTACGCGCTCCAGCGCTTGCAGGGCGTGCTGCCGCTGAATCCGGAGGGCCTGGCGGCCACGACGCCCGACCTCGCCTTCAACACTGCCACGAGCTTCGCCACGAACACCAACTGGCAGAGCTACGGCGGCGAGACCACGTTGAGCTATCTCACGCTCAGTAAGTCTGCCCAGCGCTCAACAGTGCTGTAGTCCCAAAGCACTCTTGTTACGAGCCCGCGGCGGGTGGATCCGGTTCGGGCTGCCACCGGACGTCAGGGATCGTGTCGCCTTCCTCGAGCTCGTCGGGGAGCTCCTTGCGCTGAGGTAGGCTCGGGTCACGAGGTAGCCTCAGCTCACGCCGAGGGTGTCGAGGTCTCCTCGTCCTCGCGCTCCTTCTTCAGGCCGCTCACTCGGATCGACTTCACGCGCCGGGGCGTGGCGTCGATGACTCGAAGGGTGATGCCGCTCTCGAGCGAGAACTCGTCGCCCGCTTTCGGCATTCCTCCTGCGAGGTGGAGGACCAGGCCCGCTAGCGTGGTCCAGCTTCCGTCGTCGGGGAGATCGATCCCGAGCTGCCGGCTGACCTCTCGCAAGTGCGCGGTGCCCTCGATGACGTAGGCGTCCTCACCCGCCGGGACGATGCTGTCGCCCTGCCCGCTCTCGTGCTCGTTGAAGATCTCTCCCACGAGCTCCTCGAGCAGATCTTCCATCGTGACGATGCCGGACATGCCGCCGTGCTCGTCCACCACGATCGCGAGCGGGATCCGGCGCGTGCGCATCTCTTTGATGAGCTCGACCGCCTTCTTGGACTCGGGCACGAAGAAGGCGGGGCGAATCACGTCCCGGAGGATGAAGAGCTTCTCCTCCCAGGCGAGCGCGAGCACGTCTTTCACGCTGATGTAGCCGATGACGTTGTCGATGTTGCCGTCGTAAACGGGCAAGCGCGTGTGCGTGTGCTCGAGCAACATCTCGTGCAGATCGTGAGCGGAGACGTCCTTCGGAAGCGCCTCGACGTTTTGCCGCGGGACCATCACCTCCGCGACCGTCACTTCGGGCAGAGCGAGCGCACGGCTCGCGATTTCGGCGGCTTCGGGGTGAACCGTGCCGGCCTGGACGGCTTCGTCCACGAGCTGCTGGAGCTCCTGCGCCGAGTGGCGGGCTTCGGTGAAGGTGGTGCTGTCACCGAAGGGCTTGAGCAAGAGGTTCGCGCTCGCGCTGAGCAACCACACGAGAGGGCGCGCCAGCTGGCTCAACATGAGGAGCGGCCTCGAGACGAGGAGCGCGTAGCGTTCGGCCCCTCGAAGCGCGAGCGACTTCGGCACCAGCTCACCGACGACGATCGAGAGGTAGGAGACGGCTCCGATGACGAGACCCAGAGCGAGCCCCTCCGCGTGCGGGGCGAGCCAGGCATTCTTGGCGAGTACGGGCGCGAGACGGTCCGCCAGCGATGCGCCGCCGAACGCTGCCGCCGTCGCACCGACGACCGTGATGCCCACCTGAACAGTCGCGAGAAAGCTCTCTGGTTTCTGGCGCAGGGTGAGGACCGCGCGGGCGCTACCGCGCCCCTCGTCGGCGAGCTCCTGGATGCGGTTCTTGCGCAGCGCGACGATCGCGATCTCCGCCCCCGAAAAGACCGCGTTGGCGATCACGAGCACGAAGATGATGATGACCTCGGTCAGAACCATGCAGGGTGCCTAGCCTTCTTCACCGGGCACCCCATCGCAAGCAACCCGACGTGCCGAACGGAAAGCCGGTCGACGGAATCCGGCTAGAAACCTGCGGGATTGCGGCGAAACGTGTCGAACGGCGGCCGGGCGAGTCGTTCTGCGCCAGGTCCCGCGGCGGAGGCCGGCGCGCCAAGAAGTGCCGAACCGACGTCGACCGAGCGCCCTGACCCTACGTCATCGGCGCGGCGCCTCGAAGAGAGTGCTCCCAATCAGCACACCCTCGGCGAAATAGGTGCCCGTGTCCGACGCGGGCAGGATGTCGTGCGTGTACGGGTAGTCGTACGCCACCGTCTCCGCGCCGACGATGGGTGACGGCTCACAGGTACAAGCAGTAGCCGATCGGTGAGTTCGGGTAGCGGTAGCAACCCATGCCGTCCGGGCACTCCGACTCGATACCGCCGTTGTAGCAGACCAGGACGCAACGCTTGGCGGCCGTAAACTGAACGCAGCCGACCTCTGCTTCGGCGCCAGAAGGCGCGTCCGAGCAATCCTCGACGGTGTTGCACTGGTTCGAGCACGCGTAGCCGACTCCCCCCTCGTCGAGGTTGATGCCGAGGCACGCCGCTTCCGGGTAGTTGCACACCGAGCTCTCGCCCTCACACTCGACCGTGTAGATGGCGAGCCCGTCCTCCGTGGGGCTCGGTGGTGGACCGATGCTCGTCGTGCCCGCTCCGCCGCCCGAGCTTCCGCCGCTCGAGGTCGAGCCGGAGATCCCGGAAGATCCGGAGCCACCGCTGCCGTCAGCTCCCCCCGACCCCGACGAGCCCGCTTTGGAACCGGCGCTCGCGCCGCTGCCGTTCGAGCTCGACCCAGCGTGCCCTCCGGAGCTCGAGCTCGAGCCCGCCGTCGAGCTCGAGCCTGCGTCCCCGGCGCCCGAGCCGCCGTTCGAGCCCGGCGAGTCGCTCTCGCCCTCAGGATCGGAGTCCGAGCACGCGGCGGCGACGACGAGCGTCAACGCCGCGAGCCAGGCGCGCTGCGGAGTGGCGAGTCGAGCGCGCATCACGGAATGGGGAGGCAGAATTGACCTTCCGTCGCGAGATCGAGCTCGTAACCCTCGGGGCAGGGCTTCATGTCGTCGTAGTTCGCGTACGGGATGGGCGTGCACAGGCTCGCGCCCTCCGACGTGATGTACGTCTGCTGGTTGGGCGGACAGACCCCGTCGCCGCCGTAGCAGTTACCGCCCTCCTCGATGACGCCCGGCGGGCAGTAAGGCTGGTCCCACTCGGGCGGGCACGGCGACGGCTCGACCTCGATGGTGTTGCCCTCCTTGGCGGGGGACGAGTGCGTGTACGTGATGTAGGACTGACCGAAGCCCTCGTCCCCGAACGCGTCGAGCGCGATCCACACCTCGTAGACCTGGCGGTAGTCCCAGTTCGGGGTCGCGGAGTTGGGCGTGAAATTGTCGTCCGTGGAGGGCGAGTCGACCGTGCAGTCACCGCTCGAAGCGCAAGCCGCGCTCTCGCAGTAGCCACAGCCGTTCAAGTTTCGGTCGATGGAGGTAGCCACGGCGAGCACGTCTGCCGGGTCGCCGAGGATCATCTTACCGTCTCCACCGAGAACGCCGAGCGAACCGTACCCACACGGGCTGTCGCCGTTCTCGGAGATCAGGTCGACCTTGAAGCTCATGATGGTCTCGCCCGAGCCATCCGTCAGCAAGAGCTCGGTGTGGTCGCTGCCCGTGAGATCGGAGAAGGTGTGGCCCGGCTTCGCCTCCGCCTCCGGCATCTCCATGCCCGGCATCTCCATGCCCGGCATGTCGCCCTTGGGCGGCTTCGGAGCGCCCTTCTCCGGCCAACCCGAGGACGTGCCCTCACCGTAAGTGTTGTCGGTGAACGCGGGATCGAAGGTGATGCGGATGTGCACGTAGGCGACGCCGTCCACCTCTTCAATCACCTGCTCGATCACCGCCGAAGGATCGTCCGGCGTGGGGTCGCCCTCACCCGAGAAGCAGAGCGTCGCAGGCGGGCGAATGACCGTGCCTCCGTCACCGCCACGCTGCTCGCAGCTGCCGGTGCACTCGTTCGCCGTGGCCGGTCCGCAGCCGGGCACGAGCGGGCGAAAGCCGTCGCCGGTGCCGGGATACTGCGGGCCCGGAGTCGATCCGGTGGTGCCCCCGGATCCGGAGTTCGAGCCTCCGCTGTTGCCGCTGCGGCTACCCGAGCCCGAAGAGTTGCCGCCGTCCGCGGAGTCGGCCTCGGAGCTCGAGCCACAAGCGTAGACCCCGCCCGAAAGGAAAAGCGGAAGAAGCCACGAAACGGTGCTTTTGAGGTGTGATCGCGTCATGAGTCGAACTCCTGCGTGAGGTGAAGCGAAAAGCTGAGAGATGCCGAAGACCGAGTGAGGCGCCGCGACTACTTGGGCACTTCGCGCGTGGTGCAGCCGACCGTGAACAGCAGGCGCCCGCCGGGCTGAGCCACTTGATCGCAGCTCGCGGGACAGAGCAGCACCTTCTCGGGCGCGGCGGCGTCGTCGTAGTACCAGCCGCCGTCGTCGGTGCAGTCAGCCTGAGTCTCGACGTGATAGTAGTAGCTCGGCTCACACGAGGGGCTCGCGTAGGTGATGTTCACGAGCCCGGTGAGCTCCTGACCGCTCGGCGGCGGCGGCAGTTGAAACTCGCAAGGAATGGCGTCGCCGCGAATGCGGTTCAGCGCCTCGAGCACCTGCGCGCTCACGTCACCGCCTTCGACCAGGTAGGCGCGCTCCGTACCGCCCGCTTCGGCGATCTCGGCCAGGTTGCCCAGCAACGGGCCTACGCCGAGCACGTAGGTGCGGATCCCCTTCTTGCCTTCGCGACACGCGGTGGCAGCCTCGACCGCGTCGGGGAGCGAAGGGCAGCAAGGTCCGCTGCCGTTCTGACAGGTGACGGGTGCCTCGGGCTTGCCGTCCGTCAGCAAGAGCAACACCACCTCGCGCTCGGGGTGTTCGGCCTTGTGGGCCTGCGCGTACTCGCAAGCGCCCCGGATCGCAGCGCCGCTCGGCGTTTCGCCCGTCGGCTGGATGGTCGCGAGCGAGTCCGTGATGGCGCCGGCGTGCTCGGGCAAGATCCCGATCGGCACCGCGGGCGCGCTGTAGTCACCGGGGTCGCAGCTCGCCGAGCCGATCGGCTGCTTGCCGAAGTACCCGATCCCCACGCCGATCCCGGCGCTCGCCGGATCGGACAAGAACGCGCTCGTCGCGGCGCGCACCGCGTCGAGCCGCGTTTCGGCGCAGTTCGGGTCGGGACAGAGTTGTCCGCCCACGGGATCGATACAGCTGCACATCGAGCCCGACTGATCGAACATGATGTAGAGATCGAGCGGCAGCGTCTCGCCCTCGTAGGCCTGGCCCACGCACCCGCTGCCGTCGTCGTCGAGCTGACAGTTGTTGCCGCCTCCGCTGCTGACGTTGGCGCCTCCACCCGAGCTCGTGCTCGCGCCGGAGCCCGGACGGCTGCCGACGTCGATGGGGTTATTGCCCGCGGTACCGCTGGCACCTCCCTTCTCGTTCGCAGAGCCACTCGCGTCGTCGTTGCCCGAGCAGCCGGAAGCGCAAACTACACTGGCAAGGGCGAGCGCGAGCGCCGCCGGATGGAAAACGAGAGAGAGGCGTGGTCGATGCATGGAACACCCGGCAGACACGACCGTCGCGCGACGCGGGGCGCGGAAACCCGACGTCGACGATGTCGTGCGCTCGATGGCCAGTGTGGTCAGCCGGAGGCCGCGGCTCAGGTTTCTGACGTGTGACGCTCGGGGGCGTTTTCCAGCCAGTTCCAGCGCTTTTTGGCCCTGCCGAGTGCGAGATCCGGCCCAGCGGCCACGAGGCCGCTCAGTTCGGGCGGGGTGGCTCGCCGAGACGGCGTCCCTGCGCTAATCGCCGAGGTACAGCCGAGCGTCGAACCCGAGTCGGGCATACGCCGTCCAGGCGACGCCGAGATCGTCGTCAACGGGCTGTTGCGCGCCCTTGCTGTACTCTGGAAAGTCCAACGCAAGCCCCGCCTGAAGCACCATCGCCGTCGTAACCGTGGAGGCGAACACTCGGAACGGCCGGTACTCCAAGACCGGAAGATCGAGCTCCCAACTCGTGAAAGCGCGATAGCAGGCGTACTCCCTCACTTCCAAGCGGCCCGTCATCGACGGACCCCCGCTCAAGAACTTGCAGAGCGTGTCAGTGCCCAACACTCGGCCGTACGAATTGAACCCCACCTCACGCCCCAGGATGAACTGAAAGCTCCCCGCATCGGTCAGGAGCACGCGTTGCCAGGGAATGAGCCCTCCGTTGGCCGCGGTGATGCCCATCTTCTCGTACGCGCGCGGGTTCACGAGGAGCAAAAATGAAGCCAAGATGGTGTCCCCCGGTATCAGCCAGAATGGGACTCGAGCGCGAAGGCCCACCCCGAAGCGTGCCGGCACGCGCTCCCCCGTTGGGCCCTCTCCGTGCCTCGTGTCCTCGGGACAAGTGGTACCGCAGACGCCGTCGACTTGAGTGGTGCTGCCGATCCAGCCTACCTGGGCGAAGATCTGGCCGTCCGCCTTTCGATTCGTCACTCCTTCGAAGCCGTAGCCCAGGCCAATGCCCGCCTCGAGGACCCCGGATACGCGGGGCGAGTACCATGGCATCGGGCTGTCGTAGCCGTCGAAGACAGCGCCCAACCGTCCGGAGCTTTGAAATCGGAAGAAGGGGCCGACTTCCTCCCTGAAACGCGGCAAGGAAACATCATCTGGTCCCAGGGCAGGCATTGGGGTCTGGCGAACGATCGACTGAAAATCCGCCGAATTCGCCAAGTCCTGGATGTTATCCGCGTTGTGCACCTGCGTACAAACGTTGAGATGCTCGTTGCGTATCGGTTTCACGGCAGAGTTTTGAGGAAACGCACCCGGTACGCGTGCCGCCCGTACGACCTGTTCGAGGCTCTCTTTGACGGCGAGATAGGCATGAAGCTTGTCCACGGGCCGCAGGTGCGCGTCGCCGTGACCCGCGTAGATGTCTCCGTCCCACGTACGGATTTCGATCCCGTGCTCGGAGTAGTAGTCGTGGGTTCCCATGCGGTAGGCACTCGAGCCCCAGGTTCCCACCGTGTGCCCTGCCGAAAAGGCGTCCTCGAGGAAGTGCTGAGCGAAGGCTTCCGTGATCAGAGCCCGCCTGGCGAAGTCTGCCTGGCTTTTGCTCCCCGGCGCAGCCGATGCGTACCGAGTCGCAAGCTCGATGGCCACCGTATGGTACGTCGCATAGGCCGAGATCGCGTTGATGGACTCCCCCCTCGAGAGCGCGGCGGTCAGGTACTCGACCAAATCATCACCACTCCGAGACATCAGGAAATGAGCGTTGTTGGCGCTGGCACGAGACAGGTATTGAGCGTCCAGGAGCTCGCTTTGAACGTGTGAGTTGATCCAGATGTCGGCCGTTTCCTCGGCGTCTCCTTCTGCCCAGTAGAGGTCGGACTCGGTTCTCCGGGCGGCGCGAATGATCTCACGCAGCCAACGGGTTCCCAGGATGTCCGCGACTTCCTGCGGGGTGCAGGCGTGGTCACCGGCGATGGCTGCGAGGGTCCCGAAATGGATGCAATCGTCGCCTTCTGGCTCGATGGGATCGGTGACCGCCAGCACGTCCGAACAGAGCACGCCACTGCGGGACCAGGATCCGCGCCACGCTTGCCAGAGCCTTTCGAGCATCTGACGGTCAGCGAGATTCAGCTTGGCGGCTGCCTGCTGCCCGATCCGAGCATGCTCCTGAAAGAGCCAGGCGTGCGCTGAGCGGGACGTCAGCAAGGTGCAGCAAGCCAACCCCAGCACCGAAACCCACCTTCCGAGTCCTGTCATGGATCACCTTCTCAGAATCGGCCCGCGCCTGCGTTCGGGGCGCGAGCGATGTAAACCCGCGCTCTACACTCGCGAGTTATCGAGGCGGCCTCAAGGTCCAAGGCTTCCTGCTAGAGAAATGACTAGGCGCTCTCGGTCACTCACACTCGGGCACGGTGCCGGGCATGACGCAAGCGTCGGCGCAGAAGACGGTCATCGGCGGACAAGAGCACTTTCCGCCCATGCACATGCCGTCCATCGGGCAAATGGTGCCGCATACGCCGCAGTTCTGGGGATCGGCGTCGAGCCTGGTGCAGGCGCCGCCACAGCACTGCTCCCCCATGCCGCATT
>JAEZYO010000280.1 GCA_023419055.1 Pseudomonadota bacterium
CGCCTGCGCGTGATCGGGCGGCTCTCGGGTACCGCGCTCGAGGTGCTCGAGCCACCCCGAGAGGAGGAGCGCGGCGCGGGTCGAGGCGCTCCCGAGGAGACCGGAGTCATCGCGGTGACTCTGGACCGCGCTGGCGCCGAGCTCGCGCGCACGCCGATCCGCGCGCAGCGTACCACCTTGCCCGCGACCTTCGCCGCGCTGATCCCGATCTCGCCCGAGGTCGACCTCGTCGAGCTTCGCCGCGGCCCCCTGGTGCTGGCCCGCATCGAGCGCGCGCTTGGCAAGCCGACCGCGGCGGAGGTCGGGCTCGACGTCAGCCCTGAGGGGCACGTGACCGCGACCTGGACCATACCGAGCTCGGCGCGGCCGGTCTCGCTCACCGTCGAGATCAGCGATCGCGACGACGGCGAGGATTGGGTGCCGTTCACGACGCTGCACACCTGCGCCGAGCAGGAGCTCCTGCCGCTGTGGCGCACGGCTCGCGCGCGCCGGATTCGACTGGTCGCGTGTGACGGCTGGTTCGCGATCGCGGGCGCGCCGGCGAAGCTCCCAGACGAGGTGACCTTCGGTCCGTTGGTGATCCGCCGCGTCAACGAGCGCACGCTCTGGGCCGACGTCCCCGCGCGCGCCGCAGGCGTCGGCTGGTTCACGCAGGTGCCTCACCCAGAGAAGCCCGGGCGGCGCCTCGATCTGACCACGAAGCAGGACGGCGAGGTGCGGCTGTCGGCGGTGATCGGCGACCAGCTCGCGCTGAGCGATTCGATCGAACTGGGAGCGCGCGATGTCTATCGTCGTGCTTGATCCCGGTCACGGTGGGTACGGCGGCGGCGGCTCGACTGGCGCCGGGGTGCGGAGCGCCTGCGGCCTCGCCGAGAAAGAGGTGGCGCTGGCGGTGGCGCAGCGCGCGGCGACGCGGATGCGCGGCGCCGGCCGGCCGTGCCTTTTGACCCGCGAGGACGATCGCACGGTGCCCCTCGCGGAGCGCGCCGAGCTGGCCCGTCGCCACGGCGCGAGCGCGCTGGTCTCGATTCACCTCGACGGCGGCGCTGCGACGAGCACCTGGGTGCACGAGCAGGCGGGCGTCGCGAGCGAACGGCTGGCGCACGCGCTGGGGTCGGCGCTGGGCGCTCACCGCCCGGCGGGGCGCGCGCCGTTTGCCGTGATCGATCCGCGCCGGCTCGCGCCTGGCACCGCGGCCGCGCACGTCGAGCTCGGCGACGATCCTCGCCTCGGCGAGGCGGCGCACGTCGACGGGCTCGCCGACGCCATCGTGCGCGCGATCGACGCCGCAGTGCCGGCCGGCGCGACGCGCACGGTCCACCACGAGGAGCGGAGCCACGTCGACATCTGGCACGAGGTCCCGCTGGTGCCGCAGGTGACGGGCATGAGCTGCTGGGCCGCCGGCGCCGCCATGATCATCGGCTGGCGCGACTCGATCCCGGTCGATCCCGGCGAGGTCGCGCGCGCCGCAGGGCGCTGGCAGGAGTATCGCGACGGGCTCGAGCCCGAGAGCGTCGAGTCGTTCGCCCGGACGTGGGGCCTTTCGGTCCGTCGCCTGCGCGCGCTGACCACTCAGGTCCTGCAAGAGCTCCTGGTCGACCACGGGCCGCTCTGGGTCGGCGAGGCGTCACCGGGGCTGCACGTGGTCGTGGTGTCGGGGCTGGTCGGCGACGGCACCGACGAGAACACCGAGGTGCGCGTCGTCGATCCCTGGCCGGTGGGGCGGGGCGAGCGTTATCGCCTCGGCGTTCGCCAGCTCTCGGCCAGCCACCAGGCGGCGTCGCGCGTGGCGGGTGCCCAGGCGCTGGTGCTGCACGCCGAGGGGCGTGGCCGCGGCGCGCGCCGGATCGAGGAGGCGAGCTCGTCTACCTCGGCAGCTTCTTATAGATGGTCCGGACGTTGATCCCGAGGCGAGCCGCCGCGCGTGTACGGTTGTGATTTTCGGCGCGCAGCGCGGCGCGCACCAGCATCTCCTCACAGGTGGCGCTAGCCTGCGCCAAAGACATGCCGTGATCGGAGACCAGCCGCCAGAGCTCGCCCTCGAGGTCGAGCGCGGCCGCGAGCGGAGCTACCGTCGTCGGATCCTCGTGGCAGGGCGCGGAGCGGTCGAGCCCGAGATCGTCGAGCTCGATCGCGTCACTCTCTCCGAGCAGCGCGGCCGCCTCGATGCGGTGACGCAGCTCGCGCACGTTGCCGGGCCAGTCGTGGCTCTCGAGCGCGGCGCGCGCGGACGCGGTCAGGCGCTTGTGGCTCTGGCCGAGCTCGGCGAGGAAATGCTCGGCGAGCACCACGATGTCCGTGCGTCGTTCGCGCAGGGGCGGGATCGCCACGCGCACGACCTCGAGGCGATAGAGAAGGTCCTCGCGGAACGTGCCGTTGCGGACGCGCTCGCGGAGATCCTGGTTGGTCGCGGCCACGACCCACGCCCGCGACGTCGCGCAATGGTCGGCGCCCACCGGCCGGAACTCGCCGGTCTCGAGAAAGCGGAGCAGCTTGGCCTGCGCGCCGAGCGCGAGCGAGTCGACGTCGTCGAGGAAGAGGGTGCCCTGCTCGGCGCTGCGAACGAGCCCGTCGCGGGTCTGGACGGCGCCGGTGAACGCGCCCCGGCTGTGACCGAAGAGCTCGGCCTCGACCAGGTTGTCGGGCAGGGCGGCGCACTGGACGGCAACGAAGGGCCTGTCCGAGCGGCGCGAGCGCTCGTGCAGCGAACGTGCGACCACGTCCTTGCCGGCCCCCGTGGGACCGGTGATGAGCGTCGTGCGTTCGGCGCGGGCGATGGCGTCGAGTCTCCGATGGAGCGCCACGATGGGCGGGGACATCCCGACCACCGCACCAGCGTTGCTGGTCGCAGCTAGCATCCGAACTCCTCGCAGGCACTCTCGTCGAAAGCGGATTTCAATTCAATCACCCGGTGGGGCCGAACCGGACTGCAACGTGCGGGCCACGAGCACGCGGACGGCGCGACGCCGGATCCGATCCGGATCGCGGGCGGGTTGGCCCGAATGGGCATGGCCGAACGATCCGCTCGTGCCCGGCGCGCCAGTCTCGATCGGCACGAACGAGTCGACTCATTCAGGAGCGACCGAAGGCGCGTAGCGACTCCGCCAACAGCGTGCGTGCGTCTGATCATCGAATCCCCGACTCCCTGCAATCTGTGCGCTTCATCGTGTAGCCGCCGCCCTCTCTGCCGGTATCGACTACGAGCGCCGACAGAAGAGCAAAGCGAGCTCCGTTCAGTCAACCGTCCCCAAGCATGAGCGCTTGGTTATTTCTTCGATCGTGGAGCGCGCGTCAAACGCCGAACGCACTCGCTCGAACGGCAGTGTTCTGAAAATCCACGAAGAATCGCAGCGCGTTCCCCGCGCAAACCGGTTCAAAATTCGTCGCGACGTGAACCTCCGGACGCGCGGCGAAAACAGCCTGTTCAGAGTCTTCAATCAGCGCCTGCTAGTGCGTTCAGATGCCGCGTGACACTCAGAGAGCGACAGCGCTCTTTTTCGAGCAGGGCAGCGCGTCAGATGAGCAGAATTCATGGAGTCGCTGGCGCGCCAGGAGCGCTCTCGGCCCGTCCTGGCGGCGGCGTGATCGAGCAGACGCTCGAGGCGGCGATGTTGGCCGAACGGGCATGGCCGAGCGATCAGCCTCGCGCCCATCGCGCCATCGCGCCCGGCGCTTCGCACCGCGGTGAGCGCGGATTTCGCGCGTTCGGCGTGCGGCTCGGAGGTTGCAGAGCAGGCGCGCGCAAGGAGACTGACCATGAGCCGACCGACAATCATTTTGGACCCCGGACACGGCGGCAGCGAGCCGGCGGGCAAGTCGACCCCCTATGGCGCCCCACATGCTTCGGGGCAGCACGAGAAGGTCATCAACCTGGAGCTGGCCCGCCGTGTCGTCGGGGCGCTGAACGGGCACGACGTTCGGCTCACCCGGAGCGACGACCGGAACCTTTCACTCGGCGCGCGTGCGGGAATGGCGCGCGCCTTCGGAGGTGATACCCGCTTCATCTCGCTCCACAGCAACTGGGGCTACCCGAACTCCTTCGGTTCTCAGACTTGGGTCCACACGCGCGCCTCGGGCAGCAGCCACCGCCTCGCCTCGAGCATCCAGGGAGAGCTCGCTCGGCTGCCTGCAGGGGGCCCCCTCGCCGTACAGTCGGGGGAGCTTGCGGTCCTCGATCCGACGGCGCTGGGCCTCGGCGCCGCGGCCTGCCTGGTGGAGGCTCAGCTCCCGACCGATCACATCGGCAACCCGTTGGTGCCGCCGGCGAACCATCTGGACGCGATCGCGCGCGCCATTGCGCAGGGGATCCAGTCTGCGAACTACGGTGACGCGCGTCCGCGCCACTCCGCGAGTGCCTACGGCGGTGTCGACATCGTCATCGGAGAGAACGGCTGGCGCGAGGCACTGAACCGCGCCATTTCGGCCGGGGAGACGTTCAACCTCGTCATCGCGGGCGAACGCCTGGTGACGTTCCTCAACGACGTCGTGGCGGAGGCCCGTCGTCGGGGCTTGGACCTCCTGGACATGGGCGTCAGCGATATTCGGCGCCTGCTCGCTCTCGCCGAGGAGGCGGGCTCGCAAGCCCTCTCGCTCGTTCGTGAATGGCTGCGCCCCATCCTGCCTTGGCCGCTCAGCGAGGTCCTCAGTGTCCCCGGGGGTTCGCCCCGGGCCCAGGCGTTGGCCCTGCCGGCGCTGGCCATCGTCGCCATCGTTTTGATCGTCGCTGCGGTCATCTTCATGATCGTCCGTACGGTCTTCGACTGGCTCAGCGATCGCGAGACCAACGAGACGGTACGCACGTGCGTCGAGCGCGGCTACAGGCCGTCGCTCAACCGTGATCGCACGCAGAGCGACGGCATCAACATCGACCAGAACCGCGGCTTCAACACCGGCGGCTCCGATCGCCTCGTGCTCACCTGCGAGCCGGCGCACTGAAGACTCGCCCTTGATTCTCGGCCGCGTGGCGGGCTAGAGAGCCGGCGTGTCTCACGAGACGCTCGTGCTCGCGCCCACCTCGGACCCCCACGTTTTCGTCGCGCCAGATGGTGCCCGGCGGAGCGCGCCGCTCGGCTGGGCCTGTCTCCCGCCCGGGGACGCGGGCCTCACCCGGCGAGTGAAGCAGCTCGGGCCGTCGTGGGCCATCATCGAGAAGAAGGGCCGAAAGGCGTTTTCCAAGGGCCTCTGGGCGCCGAGCGAGAACATCGAGCGGGCCCGCGCGGCGCTCGAGGCGGAGCGTTCTTCACCGGCGTACGCGAAGAAGCGCGCCGCCGATAGCGCACGGCGCCAGCAAGAGCATGCCGCGTACGTGGTCGCCTTCGAGGCGGAGGTGCTCGAGTTCTTGCGCTTCGCGCCGCAGTACCGGCCGCTCGCGCAGGAGCTCGCCCGGCGCGTCACCGAGCACGCCACACCCGTCGGCAGCGGCACCGTCGCGCGCACGAAGCGCATCCCGATCGAACGCCGCGCTGACGCCGCCGTCATCGCCTGGCTACGCCACCAGACCACGGCCTATGACAGCATGAAGATCGAGCGCGTGGCGGGGCGGCGGCGCGAGGTCCGGCGTGAGCTCGCCATGCTCTCACGCGCGGTGCTGGACCTACATCGCCGCGACGTGGCGCACGCCGCATCGGCCTGCCCGCTGTGCTCCGCCTTGGGTTAACGAGCGAGAGTTCGAAGGCCCTCGCCCTGCTCGGACGAGCTTCCGCTCTCCGCGACCGGAAGGGTGAAGCAGAACTTGGCTCCGTGGCCCGGCGCGCTCTCTACCCAGATGCGGCCGCCATGCGCGTCGACGATGCCTTTTGCGATGAAGAGCCCGAGGCCGGTCCCTTTCTTCCCGGGGGTCTCCTTCTTCCAGAAGCGGTCGAAGAGGTGCTCCACACTTTCGGGCGGGATCCCGGGGCCCGTGTCGCTGACAGCGAATCGAACCTCGTCACCTTCTCGATCGACCGAAAGCGAGATGCGCCCGTCCGCCGGCGTGAACTTCAGCGCATTTCCCAGGAGGTTCGAGATCACCTGGAGGACCCGCTCCCGGTCTGCCTCGACCGTGAGGCCAGGCACCTCCACGCTCTGCTCGAGTCGTACCTGCTTGGACTCGGAGAGCGTTCCGAAAAGGTCCATGGCCTCGCGCAGCAAGTCGTCGACACTACACGGTGCCGGGGTGACCGAGAACTTGCCAGCCTCCATGGTGGCTACGTCCAGCATCGTTCGAATGAGGCGCTCCATGCGCATGGCGATGTTCTCGATGGATTGTGCGTACTGTCGAGCTCTCTCCGATTCGTTTCCCTTCCGCAGCAAGGCGGCCTTCATGGTGATGGCGCCGAGCGGGTTCCGCAGGTCATGCGCGACGACTCCCATGATCTCGTCGCGAGCGGCGAGGGCTGCGCGCTCGGTCTGCAGGGCTTCTCGCGTCTGCTGGTGCGATCGGAGCAGCTGCGCCGAGAAGTACCTGGCGATGGCGAAGCCCGCGAGTGAGAGGAAAGCAAGCAGCGCATAGAGCCATGCCGTCAACCTGACGCGGCTCTGCTCTGCGTCCGCGTAAACCTCGCGGATGACAGCTTCCTTGTGCTCGACCAGTCGCTTGAGGCCCTCGGAGAGCTCACGCCGGAGCGGCAACATTTCGGTCTCGAATCGCATCGCCAGCGCGCTCGCGTCCTCTCCCCGATCGCGGGCGAGAAGGACGTCCTTCTGAACTCGCCGAAAAGCGCGCGCGGCTCGCTCGACGTTGGTGACGAGGACGCCCCCCTTCGGATTCAGCTCTGCGGTCGTGAGCCTCCGAACGCCCTCGTCGAAGCCGACCTCGGCCTCGCGAAGCCTCGCTCGCAGGGCCGGGTCACCCGCGATGAGGTAGCCTCTCCCGCTCGAGACGATCAACTCACCGTTCAGGCGAAGGCGATCGGTGTCGGTGATCTCCCTCTCCTTGCGCTGGATCAGTCGTGTCTCGGAGGTCGTGAGCGCGTTGAGCTGTCTGACGGCGAACACCATGCCCGCTGCGAGCAGCACGATGACGACCGCGTAGCCCGTCAGCGCCCGGATCCGAAAGCTGGTCGACTGCATCGATGCCGCGACCTCCTGGCGTTAGGTAGCGCCGTTTGGATGGCCCGCAATCTCACGGGAACGTAGCTCCTATCTCGTGGGGTTCGTGTCGATTTGTCACAGTCTGTGGCATTGCTCCGCTCGGTGCGGCCGGAGCCACCATGGTTCTCCGTCGCTTGCAGCTCAAACTGACTCGAGAGTACGCAAAAGCGAGGTCCGCCCCAACTGCGCGACAGTCGCTCGACGGAGAGCTTCGGGCGCCCTGCTCGGCACCCGGATTGCAGGTAAGACTACGTTCGTCACGCCAGGCGAAGGGAGCATCCGTCGGGGAGCGGAAGCCGACGTGGCGCGCGGTGAGAGGAGCATCGACCATGACGACGAACCCGATTCTCGAGCTCACGAACCTCGGACAGAGCGTCTGGATCGACTACCTCGATCGAGGCCGGATCGCCTCCGGCCAGCTGAAGCATCGGATCGAGCAGGACGGACTGAGGGGAATGACCTCCAACCCGTCGATCTTCGAGAAGGCGATCAGCGGTGACCGCTGCTACGACGCGATCATCGACGAGCTGGCGCGAGCGGGATCGAGCGTCGCCGGCATCTACGAGGCGATGACGACGCGCGACGTTCAGCTCGCGGCCGACGTGTTCCGGCCCACCTTCGACCGGCTCGACGGACGCGACGGATTCGTGAGCCTCGAGGTGTCGCCGCACCTGGCGCACGACACGGACGGTACGGTAGCCGAGGCGCGGCGCCTCTGGGCGGAGGTAGATCGCCCGAACGTCATGATCAAGGTGCCGGCGACGAAGGCGGGCCTTCCGGCGATTCAGCGTCTCGTGAGCGAAGGACTCAACATCAACGTGACCCTCCTCTTCGGGCTCGGCCGCTACGAAGCGGTCGCGGAGGCCTATCTCGCTGGTCTCGAGCTGCGCGCGTCGCAGGGCCATCCCCTGAAGCTCGCCTCGGTCGCCAGCTTCTTCCTGAGCCGCATCGACGTGCTGGTCGACGCGAAGCTCGACGAGCTCGAGCGCGCCGGAAGCATCGCTCCTCCCTTGGCGGCGCGACTTCGAGGTCAGGTGGCGATCGCCAGCGCACGCGTCGCCTATAAGAAGTACAAGGGCATCTTCGAGAGCGAGCGATTCAAGGCCCTGGCGGCGAAGGGCGCTCGCCCCCAGCGCCTGCTCTGGGCCAGCACCAGCACCAAGAACCCGGCGTACAGCGACGTGAAGTACGTGGAGGCGCTCATCGGCGACGAGACCATCAACACGGTGCCCTTCGAGACGTTCGACGCTTACCGCGATCACGGAGCACCGGAACTTCGCCTCGAGACGCACGTGGACGAGGCGAAGGAGATCCTGGCGGAGCTGCCCGCGGCCGGTATCGATCTCGACGCGATCACTCAGCGCTTGGAGGATGACGGTGTGCGGAAGTTCGCCGAAGCCTACGATCGACTGCTCCAGGCGATCGCCAGGCGGCGAGAGGTCGCCCTGCGTGAGGCGAGGGCAGGACACGTGAGCTCATGAGCTCCGACCCAACCCTCCGTCACGGGCGAGACACCCCGGGCCTACCCTGCTTCGCGAAATAGGTGCGCAGCACGTCGCGCGCCAGCATCGGCGCTTTGATGCGCCACGCCGGAGTGTTGACGACCAGGGCGCTCAGGGCGACCTCCGGCTCCTCGGCAGGCGCGAAGCCGATGAACCACGTGTAGTGGCGGTTTTTCTCGTGATCGGTGAGCGTGCCCGTCTTACCCGCGACCGTGATATTCGGCAGGTAGGGCCGGCCGCGCTGATCGTGGAAGGCCTTCGACGCCGAGCCATTGCTGACCGTCTGCACCATCATCCGCGTGAGCTCGGTCGCGGTCTCGGCAGAAACCGCGCGGCGCACCGTGATGGGGGGCCTCTCGTCCTTCCACAGAACTTCCTTGTCGCGGTAGACGGCTCGGACCACGCGCGGCTCGAGCGTGACGCCCCCATTGGCGACGGTCTGAGCCATCGAAGCGGCTGCCAGAGGCGAGAGGGTCGTGTTCCAGAAACCGGCGGAAGTTCGCGCGAACTCGAGCTGGTCATCCGGAATGCGGATGCGCGGTGGCTGGTTCGGCAACACGAACGGGACTTTTGCCCCGAAGCCGAACGCTCCGCCCGTTTGCATGAGATCCTCCGGAGTCAGGTGCTTTACGGCGAGTCGGCCGAACACCGTGTTGATGCTCCGCCCCAAGGCGATCCCGAGGGTCGCGCACCACCTGTCGAGGCGGGGGTTTTCGAAGAGCTCGTCGGCGTCGATGCGGCTCTTGCCGCCGTGATAGCACTGCTCCGTCTCCGAGCTCAGGCCACCGCGCTCCACCAGGGCCGCCGCGGTCACCACCTTGAACAGGCTCGCCGCCGGCGCCTCCGCACGAGCGTTCACGTCGAACGGCGTTCCTCGCCTCACGTGACTCGCGTAGGTGAGGACCCGACCCGTCTTTGCTTCCAGCATCACGACGCCAGCTTCGGGCACCTGGTAGCGGCGCATCTCCGCCCGTGCGGCGCGCTGCACGCTCGAGTCCAAAGTGAGCTCCGCCGTCCGGCCTTCGGACAAAGGCGCGGTAACCCGGTGGGGTCTTATGTCCAGTCTGGTCGGATCGAGCCCCTCGAAACTCGGCAGGCTCGAGCGCGCTCGACTCAAAGGCCCATCGAGCACGAACGATCCCTTTACGACCGGAGCCAGCGCCAGGGCAAGACCAGCCGCGGCGCCGAATCCGGCCCACTTTCTCCAGGGCTGCATCGGCCCCAGGTCTACCGAACGCGGCTTCGAACGGACAAGTATTGGATGGGCGGGCGTTCCGTTAGTTGCTGGTCAAACGATTGGCTCGTCCTGACACGCGGAAGGGCCGAAGCGTAACGTTCGGGAGCGGAGAGACGATGCGAGGTCGTTCCGAAAGCGTGATCGCTCGCGAGGAGGGAGATGCCAGGCGCCGAAAAATCAGGACTGCGACAGGTGTTCAACAGCCCACGCTAGCGCGCCACCGGGCCCTAGGTCGCAAGCGCCTGCAGCAGTCCTACTTCGTGGGCGCGAACGTATTCCCGCTCGCGCCTGGACCATGC
>JAEZYO010000323.1 GCA_023419055.1 Pseudomonadota bacterium
AGACGACGCCGAGGTACTCGACGCGCTGCGCTGGGCCAACGAGGCGAGCGTCGAGGTTCGGATCCTCGGCGGTGGCAGCAATATCGTCGTGAGCGACGCTGGAGCGTCGGGCCTCGTGATCGCGATGCAGACGCGCGGGGTCTCCGTGGTCCGCGACGGCGAGCAAGCCTTGCTGGTGGCGCGAGCGGGAGAGAGCTGGGACAAGCTGGTCGAGCTCTCGGTTTCCGAGAATTTGCAGGGGCTCGAATGCCTGAGCGGCATCCCCGGCCTGGTGGGGGCCACGCCGATCCAGAACGTCGGGGCGTACGGACAAGAGGTCGCGCAGACCATCGAGTCGGTGCGCGTCGTCGACCGCCGGAGCCTCGAGGTGATGGAGCTCGGTGCGGCGGAGTGCGCGTTCGCGTACCGGCACAGTCGCTTCAAGCACGAACCCGATCGCTTCGTCGTGCTCGAGGTTCGCTACCGGCTTCGTCGCGGCGCGGCCCCTCGCGTGACGTACCCGGAGCTCGAGCGGCACCTGCGTGCGCGGGGCCTCGAGCAGCCGTCGCTCGCCGAGGTGCGCGAGAGCGTACTCGCCGTGCGCGCGCAAAAGTCGATGCTCCTCGACGGGAGCGATCCCAACGGGCGAAGCTGCGGCTCGTTCTTCGTGAACCCGATCGTGAGCGCCGATCAGGCGGCGGAGCTCGTCGCTCGCGCGGGTGAGAAGGAAGTGCCACGCTGGGTGCAAGCCGACGGACGGGTGAAGCTCGCGGCGGCCTGGCTCATCGAGCAGAGCGGCTTCGAGAAGGGGACCCGGCGCGGCCCGGTCGGGCTCTCGACGCGCCACGCGCTCTCGATCGTCTGTCACGACGGCGCGCGAGCGGCGGACGTGCTCGGGTTCGCGCGCGAGATCGTTCGGACCGTACGCGACAGGTTCGGCGTGGAGCTCTCGCCGGAGCCCGTGATCTGGGCTTGATCAGAGCGCTTCGAGGATTCGAGCCGGGTTGTCGCTGATGATGCCGTCGACGCCGGTGCGCGACAGCCGCTCGGCCTCGATCGGGTCGTTCACCGTCCAGGTGTGAATCAACGCGCCGGCGCGCCGCCAGGTCGCGACGCGCTCGGGCGTGACCAGCACGCGCTCGGGGTGCACCCCGACCGCACCGAGGACGCGAAAGAGGTTCCCGTCGCGGAAGGCGCGCTGACCCTGGTGCACGAGCCAGCAGGTCGCGTGGTTCGGCAGGGCGCGAGCCATCGCTCTCACGAGCCAGGGATGAAAGCTCGAGAACCAGACTCGCTCCGGCGGCGCCGAGAGGTCCCGCACCAGCGTCGAGACAGCGCGAGCGAGCGCGCGCAGATCGGGCGCGTCGCCCTTCAGCTCCACGTTCACGCGCGCGTCGCGCTCCTTCGCCCACGCGAGCACGTCAGCGAGCGCGGGCACGAACTCTCCGCCCAAGAGCTCGACGCTGGCGAGCTCGTCCGACCCAAGCTCGTGAATCCGGCCTCGATGCGCCCCGCCGCTCACGCGCGACAGGTCGAGGTCGTGCGCGACGACGACTCGGCCCGAACGATCCAAACGGACATCGAGCTCCACGCCGTCGGCCCCCTCCGCGAGCGCGAGCGCGAAGGCGCTCAAGGTGTTCTCGGGTGCTGCGTGACGCGCGCCGCGATGGCCGAGGACGAGCGGTCGTCCATTCGGCGCCCGGCGGAGCGCCGAGAGCACCTCGGGTGATGGCATCAGCCCTCGAGCTCGGTCGCGATCTCGCGGGCAACGGCGCGGGCGCGTTCGAGCTCGTGCAGCTCGAACGAGATCCCTCCGACGACCGGATGCCCGCCGCCGCCGTAGCGAGCGCAGATCGAGCTGATGTCGGTGTCGAGCGGCTTGCCGGACCAGGGGTTGTACCCGACGCTGATCTTGGGGCCGTTCTTCAGGAGCCCGATGACGACCGAGTAGACCGAATCGGGGTAGAGCGCGTAGGTGACGAACTTGCCGACGCTTTCGAGGACGCTCTCGGTGAGGTCGACGAACACGACCCGGCCCAGGCGCTGACTCTTGTTGCGGACCCGCTCGACGAAGCGCTCGTGCTTCTGACCGAGGGGCCGATACTTGTCGAGCACTTCACGGGAAGCGGCGACCTCGGCGAGCGGCTTCTTCGCGAGCTCCGGCACCAGCCGGTTGAGCAAGTGATCGTCGCCGTAGTGCTCGACCACGCTCACGAGTCGCATGACCGGATCCTGACGATCCACGGCCTGCTCGGCGGTCTCGAAGCGTGCCGAGTCGACGCGGTCGGCCCAGGCGACGAGATCGTCGAGAGCCGAATCGGCGAAGCCGAAGTTCTCCCGCCCTATGTCGGCAACGAGCTTCGTGCAGGAGGTGTACTTCGCGTCGAAGAACATGCGCCCGGAGCTCGCCCGGAGCTCGAAATGGGCTCGATCGGTGTCGCTCGAGAACGCGGTGCGGTGATGATCGAAGTACCAGGTGAGCTTGTCGCTCGAGCAGTAGCGGTAGTCGAGGATCGCGTTTTGAGCACCCGTGAGGATGCGCTCCTCGGCGCGCAGCTGACCCGAGCCGTAGCCGCAGGCCCTGAAAGAGAACTCGATGCCAGGACCTTCGAGGTGCGTCATCAGGCGGGTGAACATCACCGCGCTCGCGAGCCCGTCGAAGCAGTGCCCGTGCGTGGCGACCACCAGACGCATTTGTCGCGAGAGTGTTAGCACAGGGCGGCTGCCGGGCGCGAAAAGGCAGCAACTGGTTCTGTGAACGACCGACCCTCAGGCGTGACAGAGGCAGTTCGACTCACCGGGGCAGATCTTCCGACCAGGGTTCTCGACCTCGAGGAACAACCGAGCGAGCTCTTCGTGCACGGGGAGCTTCCCCGCGGACCGGCCGTCGCCATCGTCGGGACGCGCCACCCCACCGAAAACGCTCGACGTTTCGCCTATGACCTCGCCTGGCGGCTGTCGCGCGACGGTGTCTCGGTGCTGTCCGGCGGAGCGATCGGGATCGACCTCGCAGCGCACGAAGGCGCTTTCGACGCATCGGGGCGCACCGTAGTGGTCGCTCCGGCAGGGCTCCGTAACCCTTACCCCAAGGAGCACGCGGCCTTTTTCGAGCGCGTGGTCGACAGGGGAGGCTGTTACGTTTCACTGGTTTCCGACTACGAGTCGGCCGACCGCGCCGGGTTCTTTCCTCGCAATCGGTGCCTCGTCGCGCTCGCTCACGCCACCGTGCTGATCGAGGCACCCCTCCGGAGTGGAGCGAGGAATGCGGCGGCCGCGGCGCGTCAGCTCGGGCGTCCCCTGTTCGTGGTCCCGGCGACGCCGTGGAACAGCAAAGGGAGGGGGTCTCTCGAGGAGCTCAAGTGGGGCGCCCGCCTGCTCGTCTCCGAGCGCGACCTCTATGAGGAGCTCGAGCTTCAGAACTTGCACCGGGTACCCCTCCGCAAGCAGCGGCGGACCGAGCGAAACCCACTCCAGCTCTCCCTCGACCTGGGCGACGGATCAGAAAATGCCGTCCTCGGCGCAGTCGCTCAGGGTGCCGGACATCCCGACGAAATCTCCGATCGCACCGGTCTCCCGGCTGCTCGCGTGCAAGCC
>JAEZYO010000357.1 GCA_023419055.1 Pseudomonadota bacterium
CGGCGATGCCGTGACGGCTCGTCCCGCCCGAGCGCTCGCGCTGCAGCGGGCTCGCCAGAGCGCGGCTGGCCGTTCTCGATGCTGCGCTGACGTGGGGTGCAAGACGCGCCCCACGCTGCGATGAACGCGGGGCGAGTGCTCGCGAGAGGGGTCAGCGCGGGACGTCGATACCGCAGTCGATGAACTGGATGCTCGTATCGATGCGGAAGTTCGAGTCGACGATGTGGCGCTCGGCCCAGAAGAAGTCGAGCTGGTAGGTCTGGCCAGGCGTCAAACCCAGGGTGTCGAGCACGGCGACGCCCGTGTCCTTCAAGTGGACCCCGCCGAGGTCGACCACCAAGGCGTTGTTGATGAAGACCCAGACGTCGTCGTCACCCGAGAAGGTGAACTGCATTCCGGGCGTGTAGATGAACTTCGAGTGGAGCTCGAGGGTCAGGTGGTAGTTGTGGATGCCGACGCCGCTCGCGTCCTTACCGTACTCGTAGTTTCCGAGGAGCTGGCCGTCGATCGGGAAAAACTGCTTCCCTTCGTTGTCGAAGGTCCAGACGCCGTCGTTCTCGGGATCGACGAACTGCATCTGGTACTCGGTCGTCATGTTGACGCCCGGGGTATCGCGAAACCACTGGTCGAAGTTGGTCTTGCCGGTGGTCGACGGGCTGCCGACGGTCGCGTCCGCCGCGTAGATCGGCTTGAAGTCCGTGCCCAGCGTCGCGGACACGATGCCCTTGTCCGCCTGGAAGAGCTTGTTCGAAACACGCGGGGGGTAGGCGGGATTCAACGCTGCGAGGGCTGCCGCGGGGGCCGCCACCTCGAAGTCCACGTGCATGGGCGTAAAGTCCCGGATCACGGCCTTGAGCTTGCCGTCACAGCTCTGCGCCATGTTTTCACCCGTGCCGCCCGAGCCACCCCCGGGCATGACGGTGATGGTCCCGCCGGAGCCCGTGGTGGTGCTGACGGTGCCGCCCGAGCCGCTGCTGGTGCCCGCCCCGGTACCGCCCGAGCCCGAGGTAGCGCCCGTCGCCCCGGTGGCGCCGGAGCCCGTCATGAAGTCGATGCCCGGGGTGGTCGTGGCGTCGTTCGCGCTGCAACCCATGCCCGTGATCAGAAACAAACCCGTAGCTAAGAAAGCGTTGCGCATGCGTGGCACCTCCGGCTGGAACCGGTTTCCGACCATAGCATTTGAGGCCGCGTTCTGCGCGCCGCGTGACGCCCTTTTTCGAGGTTTTTAAGGGCCCGCTCGCGTGAATTCGTTGTCGCGTCGATGCAAAATTTCGTCAGGAAATCGGGCTTCCGAAGCGGCTCGCCAGGGAAAATCAGCTAAGCTCCGCGCGCTCATGACCCTCGTCGAACTCCGAATTCCCGGGAAGAAGCCGGCACCACGCGCGCGCTTTCTGCCGACTACCCGCGAGGAGATGGCCGAGCGCGGCTGGAAGGAGCTCGACATCCTGATCGTCACCGGAGACGCTTACGTCGACCACCCCGCGTTCGGTCCGGTCCTCATCGCGCGCTTCCTCGAGGGGCGGGGCTACCGCGTCGGCATCATCGCCCAGCCCGACTGGCGCGATGCGTCGAGCTTGCTTCGAATGGGGCGGCCGCGGCTCTTCGTCGGGATCTCCGCGGGCAACCTGGACTCGATGCTCAACAAGCTCACCGCCCAGAAGAAGGTGCGCTCCGAAGACCAGTATTCCCCCGCGGGGCGGACCGGCATGCGGCCGAACCGGGCGACCATCGTCTACTCGAACCTCTGCCGTCAGGCCTTTCCGGGGCTCCCGGTCGTGCTCGGGGGCATCGAAGCATCGCTGCGGCGGATTGCTCATTACGACTACTGGTCGGACTCGGTGCGGAGGTCCATCCTGCTCGACTCGAAGGCGGATCTCCTGGTCTTCGGCATGGGAGAGCGGGCGGCCTGGGAGATCGCCCGGCGCCTCGACTCCGGCGAGCCGGTCTCGGAGCTGACCGACGTGCGCGGTACGGCCCACGTGAAGAACAACCCTGCCGTGTGGCAACCCATGCTCGAGAACCAGAGCCAGAGGGTGGGGGACGGCAAGGTCCTCGTCTTGCCGAGCTATGACGAGGTCGCCCGAGACAAGCAGGCGTTCGCGCGGATGTCGCAGCTCTTTCAGCTCGAGACCAACCCGCGAAACGCTCGGCCGCTGCTCCAGGCTCACGGGGATCAAGCGGTCTATTTCAATCCCCCGGCCCTGCCCCTCGAAGAGGGCGAGATGGACGGGCTCTACGATCTTCCCTTCATCCGAAAGCCGCATCCTTCTTATGCGGGGGAACGCATTCCCGCGTACGACACGGTGAAAGACTCCATCGTGACGATGCGGGGGTGCTTCGGTGGCTGCACTTTCTGCAGCATCACCGAGCACGAGGGGCGAGTCATCCAGAGCCGCTCCGAAGCGAGCGTGCTCTCGGAGGTGCGCAAGCTCTCACGCATGGAGGGCTTTTCGGGCGTGATCTCGGACGTGGGCGGTCCGACGGCGAACATGTACAAGATGACGTGCAGGGACGAGAAGACCGAGGCTTCTTGCCGGCGTCTCTCGTGCGTGCACCCGAGCATCTGCAAGAACCTCGTGACCAACCACGATCCGCTGATAGGCCTGTTGCGCGCCGTGAGGAAGGAGCGCGGTATCAAGAAGGTGTTCGTGGCGTCGGGCGTTCGCTACGACCTCGCGGAGCGGAGCCCCGAGTTCGTCCGCGAGCTCGCGGAGCACCACACCGGCGGGCAGCTCTCGGTCGCGCCGGAGCACAACGATCCGGAGGTGCTGAAGCGGATGAAGAAGCCCGGCATCGAGAGCTACGAGCGTTTCGCCGAGACCTTCTGTGACGCGAGCGCGGCCGCGGGCAAGGATCAGTACCTCGTGCCCTACTTCATCAGCGGCCACCCCGGCTCCACTCTCGAGGACACGGTGAAGCTCGCGCTCTACCTGAAGCGTAACGGCATGAGGCCGCGCCAGGTCCAGGACTTCATCCCGACCCCGATGTCGGTCGCCACGACCATGTACTACACCGGAATCGATCCTCTCTCGCGAGAGCCGGTGCACGTGGCTCGCGACCTTCGCGAGAAGCGCATGATGAAGGCGCTGATTCAGTACTGGGATCCGACGCAGCACGATCTGGCTCGCCAGGCGCTCCGCAAGCTCGGGCGCGCCGATTTGATCGGGCGCGGCCAGGGCTGCCTGGTGCCCGCCGAGTGGCAGGAGACGGGGGCCGCGCTGCAGCGTTCGCAGCCGTCGCGCGCGCCACGCTCACCCAAGCCTCAGGGGTCGCGAGGCCGTGGGTCCCGAAGGTAGGATTCCGAACAGGCGCCTCCGCGCGACTCAACCGGGGTCGCCCGGGCGATAGGGGCTACCTCGCGGCCTGCGCGGCGGCTAGGCTCGGTGCGCTCTCGAGTGAGAAGAAGGGCTTGCCTTGGAAGACGAAAGCGAGAAGGTGTCCCCCGTCCGGCAGCAAGCGCTCACCGTCGTAGCTCCCGTGCTGGAGGGGCAGGGGCCTGCCCTCGAGCGGCTGTTGTCCGAGCGGCGCAAGCTCGTCCAGGCGGCGTTCAAGCAGGTTCGATCCCTCCATTTCGGACGCTTCGTGGTGCTGCCTCCTTCTCTGGACGAGGACGAAAAGCCGCTCGTCGAGGGCTATCGGCTCGCTTTCGAGTCGAACTTCGACGGAGAGATCGGCCCGCACCTCGACGCCTTGTGGGCCGGCGCGGGAGAGCTCATCGGCGAGTTCTTCTCTTTCTGCACGAGCTTCCCGACCAAGCCGGACGCCGCCTCGTTCGCGCGCTTCGTCGCTGACCGGAGCGTCACGACGAGCGCGTTCTACGTGGCTCACCCCGGGCTCAGCGTGGAGCGGATCTGCGCGGACGCCAGGCTGCGCCTCGCGATCGACTCGTACCTCGACACCGAGGGCGCGCGCCTCGCCGAAGTGCCTTTGCCGCAGGTGATGCAGAAGCTCCGAGCGCACCTCGAGCGGCTGATCGCGGAGGGTGCCGATTTCGAAATCACCCACGTCGAACGAGGCCTCTCCGACAAACGGGGCGAGTTCTTCGCGGCGGCGCGCCCCTACCTGCTCGAGCTCGTGGGCGCCGTGCTGGGCGGCGTCCCGCACGAACTCTCGGACTACGTGCGCGACAAGGCGCGTCCGCCGAAGCTCGACACG
>JAEZYO010000419.1 GCA_023419055.1 Pseudomonadota bacterium
TATCGAGCGCCGCCCTGGCGTCCGCCTCGTTCGCTTGCTGTTCCCTGAGCCGTCGCCTCTCCGCCCGTTCTGCCAAAACCTTCTTTTGCGTCTCCTTCACGAGCCGAGGATTCAAGAAGACCGGGTGATCGGGCAAGGTCTTTAGGTAGTAGTTCGCCGGCCACAGCGTGTCCTCAGCCGCCAAAATGTTCGAGAATTTGCCGGCAAGCATCAGGGCGCCAAGGTTCTCCGGGATGGTCGCGTCGGGGAGACAGAGCCGCTTCTGCTGCAGAATCACGGGTCTGTCCACCATGGTGGTCCAGGGCGCCACGGTCCTGACCTGGTCTAGCTGCCTTCGAAACTCGACCTTGGCGCTGAGCGCATAGGCGTCTGCAAGGGCGGCACAGCCCGCCTGGGCGAGTAAGTTCCTCCCTTTCGGATCGGAGAGCAGACAATGGGCAATGATGTACCACTGGATGCGATGGGTGAGCCGCCCGTGCCTCGCACCGTCGTCACCCGTCTTCTTGTCGGCCGCGATGTCGATGAGCGGCTTTTTGAGCGCGATTCGATCCAGGAATTTGGCGGTCTCGGTCTCACTTTCCATGCGTTCCGCAGCACCAAAACCGTTCGCCTGCTCCGATCGCTCGAGCTCCTCGATGACATTCGGTGCACCGTTGAGCGCCTGGAGGGCGAAGAACACGGTTTTGGGTTGACGCAAGTACTCCTGAAGGCACCTGAGCAACTTGTAGGCTGCTGCAGGCAGCCTGCTCTCCCACTGGTTCCAAAGCTCGATCTCGGACGTGAAGAACGCTGCCATGAATCCTTCGCGATCCCCATTCGGCGCGTCCATGCGCTGGATCGTCGCGGCTGCGCCCCTCCCACGCGTGGCGGCTGACTCGTTCGTGGCCGCGGCGTGAGGGCGCCCCGCCGAGATGGCGGCGGCCGGGTGCGAAGCCTTCTTCTGGATCACGGTAGCCGGGTGCGGAGCCTTCTTCTGGATGACGGTGGCCGCATGCGGAGCCTTCGCTCGCGAGCCGTGGATGGGAGTAACGGTCCGGGGTCTGGCCAAGTTCCCGGCACGCTCGCACGCGTCGCGCAGCACGGCCTAGTTTCAGCTCACTGGTGCCCCATGGAGCGGAAATCTTGACGAGTGGAAGGAGTCACGACCGCGTGGAACTCGGCTCCCTATCGAGGAACACCGACGCCACCACGAGCCCCAAGCCGACGGCGCTCACCAGGGTGCTGCCGCCGCCGATGATCCCCATCAGCAAGCTGATCTCGCTCGGCGAGCGACCCTGCCCGATCAGGTACCCAGGCAAGAGACCGAGAGCTGTCCCCACCAGCGTCACCACGACGGAGATCGAGGCGCCCGCGAGCAACAACTTCGACGCCTTGGGGTGCCGCTGCATCCGCAACACCGCGAGCACCATCGCGCCGCCCCAGACCAGCAGATGCGGCAAGCGAGTGATGAGCTGCATCCCGAGGCCGATAGCCCAGACGTCCATGAAGGGAGGAATAACATGGCTCAACGAAGTCGAGGTCGAGATCGTCGCACCTCGTGCCTTCGGCGCGTCCGCAGCTTCGGGAACGGTCGCGGATCGGCCCACCTTGAAATGTGCATTGATGGCTCGCACCCACGCGGGTCGAAGGCGTGCGCCGCTGCTCAGCGCGTCTTCCTTGGAGTTGCTGGAGACGAGACGCGTAAGCTATCGCTGAGCAGAGCGATTGGACCTTTCGTTCGAATCTCGTGGCAGGCGCTGTTGCGATCTGGCTCCCGCCTTGCCCAGGCGCTGCGCTGGCGTTAGACGCCTCGCTGGATGTCGCAGAACACCTCGATCGAGTGGACGCACCACACGGCGAACCCCTGGTGGGGCTGCACCAAGCTCAGCCCGGCCTGCGACAACTGCTACGCCGAGGTCATCGCGCGGAGGCTCGGAGAAAAGCTCTTTGGTCAGGCCGTAGGCTGGGGACCTGGCGCCGAGCGTCGCTACCGCGTGGACGAGACCGTGAGCGATGCGCGCAAGTGGGATCGAGCGGCCGCGCGGGCGGGCGAACGGCACCGCGTGTTTTGCTCTTCCATGGCGGACGTGTTCGAGGGATTGGCCGAGCAACGGCCCTATCTCGAGCGCCTCTGCGCGTTGATCGAGGAGACGACTCACCTCGACTGGCTCCTCCTCACCAAGCGTCCGAACCAGATCACTCGACTCGCCAAGTGGGGTACGGGCGAGTGGCCGCGTAACGTCTGGACGGGTTGCACGATCGAGAACCAGAAATGGGCCGATCGCCGGCTGCCTCACCTGCTCGCCGTGCCGAGCGTCCTTCGCTTCGTGTCGGTGGAGCCCCTGTTCAGCGCGCTCGACCTCCGCTCGCAGCTCGGCCACGGCCCGGGCCAGATCAACTGGGTCATCTGCGGCGGTGAATCAGGGCAGCGGGCGCGCGGCGTCCCCGACGTGATCGACTGGTACCGCGACCTCCGCGATCAGTGCGTCGCGGCCGGCGTTCCGTTCTTCTTCAAACAATGGGGCAACTTCGGCCAGAGCCACGACGGCACGTGGATCAAGCTGCGCAAGAAGAATCCAGAAAACAGCCTCGACGGAGTGAAGTGGGCACAGGTTCCGAGCTCGCAGCCCTCTCCGCACTCGACACTCTGG
>JAEZYO010000425.1 GCA_023419055.1 Pseudomonadota bacterium
CCGACGAGCTACCAGGCTGCTCCACCGCGCGTCAGTGAGGGGGCGCAACATAGCGCGCCCGGTTCTCCTGTCAAGGTGAAGAATGAGAAGCTCGTCGAATCTGTGGTCGAGGGGTTTCGCGCGCCGGTATGCCCTTCGGTCGACCGGATGGTGTAGTCTTACCCTTGCAGGTTTCTTTGTCGCGCCCGTCCTTTCTTTCGGCCCCTCGAGAGGCACGCGTTCGGGTTCGTTCAGCAAGGCGATGGTCTGCCTCCGCCTTGGTCGCGCTCGTGCTCGGTGCGTGCAGCTTCCCTGACTACGGCTTCTTGCGCGATCTCGGTGGAGCGGGCGGCGCCGGAGGTTCGGGTGGAACGCTCGGCAATGGAGGCGCCGGCGGGAGCGCGTCGAGCAGCGGCTCGAGCGGCGCTGGTGGTTCTGCGGGCTCGAGTGGATCGACGGGCGCTGGTGCTGGTGACGGCGGGATGGCGGGTGACGGAGCGGGCGGAACGTCGGGCTCGGGAGGGGAGGGTGGTGAGGAACCGATCGCGGGGGCCGGAGGTGAGGGTGGATTGCCCGAGCCACCGCCGCCGCTCTTGTGCAATGCGATCGAGGACGTACCCGCGGCGTGCAGCTGCGTGGATCACAACGACCACGCTTACTTCTTCTGCACCTCGAGCTTCTCGTACGGGACCGTTGCGAGCTTGTGCGGCGAGTACGGGCTCAAGCTCGTGAAGATCGATTCGTTCTCCGAGGACGAATGGATCAAGGGCGAGGTACAAGCCCGCGGGTTGGACTGGCCCTGGATCGGGGCGAGCAGCCGGACCACGCCGGGGACCTGGACTTGGCCGGACGGCGAAGTGTTCTGGATCGGCGACTCGAGCGGGACGAGCCAGGGAGGCAACTACGAGATGTGGAACGCCGGCCACCCGGGCTCGGCGAGCGCGGCGTCGTGTGCCTACGTCGGACAAAATGGCTGGGACAGCGATCCCAACTGTTCGAACAATCGAGAGTGGATCTGCGAGGCGTACTGAGCGCGCGGGGCGCCCTCCTGCCGGCGGTGTAGGGACGAGGCGTGACCGCCGTGGTGGGGACGAGGCGTGACCGCCGTGGTAGGGACGAGGCGTGACCGCTGTGGTCGGGCTCGTCGTGCTCTTGCTGTTCGTCGCCGGAGTGCTGTTCTTCGCGCGGCGAGCGAATGAGCTCTTCTTGCTGCGGGCGCGGGGCGGAAGCTTCGAGGTCGTGCGCGGGCGCTTGCCGCACGCGATGTTGAGCGATCTGGATGACGTGGCGAGCCGAGCGAAGCTCGACGGGGTAGAGGTGCGGGCGTTCGTGGAGGGCGGGACGCCGCGGGTTCAGGTGCACGGGCCGGGGGCGGACGCGGTGGAGCAGAGCCTGCGCAACGTCGTCGGGCGCTTTCACCTGACGCAGATCCGCTCGGGCACGCGCCGGGCGTGACGTCCTGCGCTCTGACCTGACGCAGCTCGCGCCTGGCTGAAGCTGCTACGTTACCGAGAGCAGCTTGCGCGTGAGCCATGAGCGGAGTCGAGCCCGACAGCGTTATCGGACATCCGGACGCCGAGTCCGAACGGCGCGCGAAGCAGATGTCCGCCGGGCTCGACGCTGAGAGCCCCGGGCGTCGTGAAGGCACGCTCCTTCGTCTCGCGCAGCTCTGGTTCCCTTCGGCATCCTGCTTCCATGCGCGTCCGCCGCACGCCATGCCGACGCCGGCCTTGCTCGAGTCCGTAGCGAGGTGCGCCGGCGAAGAGCAGCGCGACGCGGTTCGTCTCGCGGCGATCGTCGCAACGAGAGCCGGTTGGAAGGCATTTCGGGTGGCTCGAACCAGGGACCCCGCCGGAGCTTCACGCTTGGAGGTTCCAGCGGCGTCGGTCGCTGCGATTCGAGATGCGCTCGGAGCGACTTCTGGCGTCTTGCGAATCAATGCCGCTCGGCTGCTCGCGGAGTTTCCGAGGCCCGAGCTGCTCCCGGTGTTGAGGAGCGCCCTCGCGGATCGAGTTTGGACCGTCAGGTGGAACGCCGTTCGAGCGATCGCCGCGCTCGAGCCGGACGACTCGCTGGTCGAGGTGCTACGGCGCAGTCAGCCTCGCGACGCAGCGAGCGTCGTAGCCCAGGACTTTCGTCGCGCCGTCGCGGCGCTGAAGGAACGTGATCTGTCGATGCCGGCGGAGCTTTCGCGCTACGACGGGCCCGCCTGACCCGCGGCTGAAAAGCGCGCGGCGGGTGGGGGTAGGGCGGGGGCTTGCGGTTCATTAATGAATAACTTATGGTTTGGTTCAGTTATTCAGATGCCGCGCGTTCGCACCGAGGACAAGACCGAAGCCATCCTGGAGGCGGCGCTCCGGCGCTTTCTCCATTACGGGCTCAAGAAGACGAGCATGCAGGAGGTGGCGAAGGACGCGGGCGTGGGCGTGGGCACGCTGTACTTGTATTTCAAGGACAAGGACGCGCTCGTGGCAGGCTGCGCGGAGGGGTTTGCCGTGCAGCACCGCGCCGACGCGGAGGCGCTGCTCGGTTCGCGGAAACGCTCGGACAAGAAGCTCGAAGAATACCTGCTGCACCGTTACCGCGTCTGGCAGGAGGTGGGGCTCAGGGCTCCGGGGGCGCTCGAGCTCGCTGAAGCCATCCTGAGGCTGCGGCCGGACAAGGTGACGGAAGGCGCCGACGAGCTCGTGCGGAACCTCAAAGCGATCTTGGCGGACGGGAAGGCGAGCGGCGTGTTCCCGCGCGTGAACCCCGAACGCGACGCGCGGGTGCTGGCGCTCTCCGTGATGGGGTTCTTTCCGCTCGCAGGGCGCGAGCCGCCGGTTCAGGTGGGCGAGGCGGAGTTCTCGCTCGTGATTGAGTGGTTCATCAAGCGCTTCAAGGAAGCTTGAGAAAGGAGAGGAAGAGATGGCTACCGTCGATGCTCGCAGCAAACCGTGGTTCGTCGCGGACGAATATCCCTTCGAGAGTCGCTACCTGGACGTTCCGGAGGGCAAGCTTCACTACGTGGACGAGGGGCAGGGAAACGGGAGCCCGATCGTGTTCGTGCACGGCACGCCGAGCTGGAGCTACGAGTTTCGGACGCAGATCAAGGCGCTCTGCCAGACGCACCGCTGCATCGCGCTCGATCACTTGGGTTTTGGGCTCTCCGAGCGCCCGGTGAAGAAGCCGCTCGATCCGGAGGAGCCCGGGTTCAAGTACTCCATGGCCGATCACACCGCGAACCTCCGGCGCTTGATCGAGCACCTCGGGCTCGAGCGCTACTCGCTCGTGGTGCACGACTTCGGCGGCCCGATCGCGTTGCCGCTGGTGTTCGAAGCGCCGGAGCGCATCGAGCGGCTCGTGATCATGAACTCCTGGGCCTGGACGATGGACAACGACCCGAAGTTCGAGAAGGGGCGCCGCTACCTCGACACGTGGTTGACTCGCTTCCTCTATCTGCGCGGCAACTTCTCGGCGAGCTACATGGTCAAGGCGTCGTGGGGCACGCGCGATCCGCTGACGCCCGAGATCCACGCCCGTTTCAAGTCGATGTTCCCGAACAAGGACTCGCGGCTCGGCACCTGGGGCTTCGCTCGTTCGCTCGTGCGCGACGAGGCGTACCTCGAGCAGCTGCACGCCCAGGTGAAAGGCGGGCGCCTCGACGGCGTGCCGACGCTCGTGATCTGGGGCAAGGCCGACGGTCTCGTGGGAGAGCCGCAGCTCCAGCGCTGGAAAGAGGAGCTGCCGGGCGCGCGCTTCGTCGAGCTCGACGGGGTCGGGCACTTCCCGCAAGAAGAAGCGCCCGAGGACGTGGGCAAGCTGGTCTCGGGCTTCTTCCGCTGAGGGGCGCCGCCGCGATCAGGCGACGTCAGGCGATGGTGACGCGCAGCCGAGCCAGGTAGCCGCCGGGCAGGGGAGTCACGGTCGCAAGCGGTGCGGCGCCGCGGTTCACCGCGTCGGCCACGTTGGAGGTGTCCTTCTGGCCGCGCGCGTCGTACGGCGCGCTCTCGTACACGAGCGCCGTGACGTCTTCCGGGAAGTAGAGCTGAGAGGTGGCTTCGAGATTCGGGCTGACGCGCACCTTGAAGTGGATGTGCGTGCTGCGTCCTGGATACCAGCCGGGATAGAGGGTGTCGAAGCGCGCGAGCCCGTCCGTGCCCGTGATCTGCGCACCGCGCAGGAAGGTCTGACCGCTGGTGTCCACGCCGCCGAGCTGCTTCGGGAAGCCCGAGTAGAGACCCGCTGCATCGCAATGCCAGATCTCGACGGCGAGGCCGGCGATCGGCGAGCACTTCGGGTCGACGATCTCGAGCTCGAGCGCGAGCGGCACGCCCGCGCGATCCTCGGTCACGTCGCTCCGGACGAGCTGGTTCGGTACGTAGAAGGGGCCTTGAGTTTGCTGCGGGTAGAGCGAGCAGGTGCCAGGCTTCGAGCTCGGAGCGCCTCCTGCGCCGGCGATACCGCCTGCGGCTCCGCTCGAGGTGCCACCTGCGGCCGGCGTGCTCGACTGGCCCGCGGTGCCGCCATTCGTGCCGGCTCCGGCGCCGCTGCTCGTGTCGGTTCCGCCCGATCCCCCTTCTGCCGCGCCTTGCAGTTCGCCTTCGAGCAAGCTCCGCCCGCCACAGGCCGAGAGCAGGAGCGCAGGGATGCTCGAGAGCGCGTGGGTGATGAAGCGCCGGCGAGTGCCCCGAGCCATTCCTACTTCAGGACGATGATCGCACAACCACAGAGGATAGAAGTGGGATCAGCGCCCTCGTGGCACCAGGCGTCCACGCTGTAGAGCTCGCCGCACTCGTCGCGACAGTTCTCGGAATCGGGGACGCACGCGCAACCGTACGGCGTGGGTTCCGACAAGGGGGAGCCGTCCGCGTAGCCGGTCGCCTCGAGGCAAGTGAATGTTTGCCCGGGCCCGCAGTCGTCGGCGGACTTTGGTCGTGTCGGATCGCAGACACTGTTGGCGGGCAGCACGAGCCCCTCGCCCTGCGTCGCGCACTGCGGATAGTCGGGGCTCGCCCATTGCGTGGTGGGGCAATTGGGCATGACGACGGCACCACCAGCGCCGCCATTCGCCGCGCCGCCGTTCGCGGTGCCGCCCGCGCCGGCGCCTCCCAACGAGAAAGTGCCGCCCGTACCTGCGGCGCCGCCGCTGCTCGTGGCGCCACCGGTGGTGGTCGTGCCCGAGCCTCCTGTGTTGCTCGCTCCACCATTGCCGTCGCCCGGCTTGCCATCCTTCTCGGAGACACCGCCGCAGCCGAGCGCGAGGCCGCTCCCCATGACGACCATGGCCTTGAAGAAACGATGACGGGAAGGATCGCCTGATTGGTCGCTCATGGTGCGCTCCGTAGGCCCACGTACTCGAGGCCCGGCAAGATGACGTCACGAATCGCTTCATCGTGCGCCGCGTGCAACAAGCGCGGCGTGAAGTAGCCGTAAGGAACCAGATCCTCGAACGGCTGCTCCGGGCCCTCGCACGTGGCGAGCGGCAGCACGGTGAGGAGCTTCGGGATCCACTCGCGAACGGTGTCCTTTTTTGGACCGCTCAGCGTGGAGAGGTGTGCCCAACCGACGCGGCTGTGTCGAAGCTCGTCGGCGAGGTGACGGCGGTTCAGCTTGCGGAGCTCCGAGTCGTTCACCGTGGGGCGCACGTGCCGCAGGATGAAGCAGCCCACCGTCTCCGTGAAGCAGCAGAGCGTGATGCGGAGGAGGCGATTTTCGGCGTCGCTCGCGCCGCGGAACGTGATCGGATCTTCGCTGCGCGGGCGTAGCTCATCACCGGGATGTCCGAACCGGCGTGCCCAATCGCGGCACCAGACCGCGTGCTGATACTCGTCCGCGACGGCGCGCTCCGCGAGCGCGCGTACGGGGTCGGGCGTGCCCTCGGCGACGAGATCGGCGAGCACGTGCTGAAAGCCGTGCCACGACGTGAGCTCGCCCTGGGCCCGGCGCCACCAATAGGCCGCGAGTCGCTCGCGTTGCTCAGGATCGAGTTGGTCGATGCCCATTCGTCACCCAGCCGGGCCATTATAGTGAGTGACCGCTCGCCCCGGTGACCTTTCTCGTAGCCGTGATTTCGGCCAATAGGAAAGTAGTAGCAGCATCATCGTGGCTCCGAAAATGGAGACAGCGAGTATGCAGCCGAGCACCAGATGGAAGCCCACCGCGAGCGCGACTCCGACCCAGCGAGTCCGCTTCCAGGCCAAAAGCACGGGTAAGCCGAGCTCGAAAAGACACGTGAACCGGGCGAGGCCGGCGTGCCCGAACGCGCTGCGAAGGACTTCCCACATCGAGCCGCCGAGCATCCCGATCCGGTCGAGCTCGGCGAGCGTCTGACCGGACCAGTACTCGGGGTCGAGCTTCGCGAGCCCGGCGGAGAGGTAGACGCCCGAGACCAGCGCCCGAATCAAGGCGAGGGACCAGCCCGGGCTCGAGGTGGGTGAGGCGAGATTCTGGGCGCCCTTCGAGCGGAGGCGTCGCCACCCTCGGAGCGCTGCCCGCTCGAGGCTCAGCCGGTCACTCAGCGGACAGAACGCGAGCAGTCCGACGGCGAGGTAGAGCAAGTGCAGGTGGTGGAAGTAGCGGTAGCGGTCAGCCAGCAGGAGCAGGTAGCTCACGATGGCCACGGCTGCGGCCGAGAAACGTGGCCTGACCCCCAAGAGCAAGGACACGCTCAGGAAGGTGCGAGCGAAGACCAGCGCGTCGATCAGCGCGGGGCCGAGCGTGAGCCCGGGAAGGAGCGGAGAAGCGAGCGCGGGAAGTTGCGT
>JAEZYO010000431.1 GCA_023419055.1 Pseudomonadota bacterium
GGCGTACCAGCTCGACATGGTGATCGGCGTCCGCGGCAGTGTGGACAGCTTCGACAATCTCGCGCGCGACCACGCGCGGCTGCTGGACCGCATCGTGATCCGCGAGAACAGGCGGGCCCTGTCCGACGCGGCCCCGACGGCGCACACGTGCCGCGCCGAGGCGTCTCCGCCGTCCGGAGACATGGGGCTCGCTCCTGCGCCGCCCGCTCCGGAGAGAGCCGGCAGTGCTCCCCGCGGGGTTCTGAAGTAAGGAACCGGGCATGAACGCTCGGTCGCGAAAGGGCATCTGCTGCATCGGGTTCGGGCTCGTTCTGCTCACCGGTTGCGGTCCCGAGTACGAGGACGCGCTCGAGGTCACGAGCTTCGCGATCGTTCGCGCGTCGAGCTCGGCGACGAGCTACGAGGCCGAGGCGAGCTTCATGAGCCCGTACCGAGCGGGTGACTGCTCGACGTCCCCGGTCAAGAACGGCTGCGCCATCACGCGCTGCAACGCGGCGCCGCCGGAGAGCGAGCGGGTCGCGGCCGGCGCCCTCACCATCCAGGGGAGTGAGACGGTGGTGTTGAACGAAGACAATGATTTCTCCGCGAGCGCCGAGCGCGCGCTGTTCTCGTCGGGGGACGAAGTGCTACTCGATCTGATCGCGAGCGCGGACGTCCCGAGCGTGCGGCGCACGTTGTCGGCGCCCTCCGGCACGGCCCTGTCGTTGCCGCCGCCGGTGGACGAGGCTACTCCGCTCGAGCTCAAGCGGGGCTACGCGCTCGGCTTCGAGTGGACGCCCGGAGAATCCGGCTTCATGCGAGCGTCGTTGCAGAGCGGTCTCGTGGCGGTCGCCTGCGAGTGGGATCTCGGCGACGGTGCTGGCCTCGTCGACGCCGCGTTCATCGATCAGCTGCCCGCGTCGGACGGCACTGATTCTGCCCTCGAGGTCTGGACCGAGCAGAGCGACGTTGTAAGAAAAGGGGGATGGGAGTTCTTGTTCCTCCTCCAGGGGACGGTGTCGGGCGCGGGCTACGCTTCTTTTTTGCTCGATTAGCAATCCCATAAGTTGGGTATATCTCTCGGTTTTTCGCGACATGAACGGAAGTTCATCTCTGCGGGCGCAAGCGCACGTTGTGAGGCGGAGAAACAGCCGTTATCGTGTCGGGCAAGTCAGTCGAAGCGCGGAATGAAGCTCCTCGTCGTCGAAGACAATCAGAGCCAAGCAAGCTTGCTAGGCAGGGCATTCTCGGAGCGCGGGCATGCGGTGGACACGTGTCCCAACGGCGAGCATGCGTGCCAGCAGCTGCGCAGGGACGCCTATGACGTCGTGCTGCTCGATTGGAACCTCCCGGGGCTCGACGGTGTCACGGTGTGCCGCGAGATCCGGAAGGCGGGGAACGACACCAGCGTCGTGATGGTGAGCGTGCGCTCCGACGTGAAGGACAAGGTGCTCGCGCTGGAGGCCGGCGCCGACGACTACCTCGTGAAGCCGGTCGACTTGCACGAGCTCATCGCTCGAGTGCAGGCGGTGGCGCGGCGTCGGGTCGGAGGGCGCGCCGCGGTGCTCCGCGCGGGGGGCATCACGCTCTCGGAGCGCGAGCGCAGCGTGCTCGTGCAGGAGCAGCCCGTGGAGCTGACGCAACGTGAGTTCGCGCTGCTCGCCTACTTGATGCATCGCACGAACGAGACGGTGTCCAGGGACGAGATCGTCGCGAACGTCTGGACGAGCATGGATGGGCTCGGCAGCAACGTGATCGACGTCTACGTGCGGCGGCTGCGCGGCAAGCTCGGCGTCGCCGGCGGGCAGCTGCGGACGGTGAGAGGGATCGGCTACCGGTTCGAGCCGGACGAGTCGATGGTGCGCGGAAGCTAGAGATTCAGATGACGAAGAGAAGGGATGGGGATACCTCGGTGGATCCGGGCGTCGCGGCGCGCGCACTCGAGCTCGCCGAGGGCATGGCGCGGCTGTCGAGCAAGGTGGATCTCGCGGAGCGCTTCCTGGCGAACGCCGCGCACGAGATGAAGACGCCGCTCGCGAACGTGCGCGGGGAGCTGCAGCTCGCGCTGATGCGTGAGCGCAGCGCGTCCGAGTACAAGGGCGCGATCGAGGCCGCGCTCGTCCACACCGAGCGCTTGATCGAGCTCACGAACGATCTCCTGACCTTCGCGAAGGTGAGCTATCGCCCCGTGCTGCCGCCGGTGGAGCCGTGCAATTTGAAGGCGATCTTGACCAACGCCTTCCAGATCGCCGCGCAGCGCTACGGGTCGGAGCGCGGCTTCGTGCTCGTCGTGGAGGCGGAGCTCGTGGTGCCGGGGCGTGGTGAGGAGCTCACCCGCCTGTTCCGGAACTTGCTCGAGAACGCGCTCAACTACTCGCCAGTCGGGAGCGCGGTTTCGGTCAGCGTCGACCGGCTCGGTCGCGAAGTGGTGATCGCCGTCGAGAACGACGGGGCGCCCATCACGCACGAGCTCGCCGAGACCATCTTCTTGCCGTTTCAAAGGGGATCGAGCTCGGGCTCGGGAGGCTTCGGGCTGGGGCTCGGCATCGCGCGCGCCATCGCGCGCGCTCACGAGGGAGAGCTCGTCGTCGACACC
>JAEZYO010000481.1 GCA_023419055.1 Pseudomonadota bacterium
CCGACGAGCCTCATGGCGCGCGAGCGAAAGTTCCGCGTGCAGCGCCTGTCGATCGACGGCATCGAGGTGCTCCTTTGCGAGTCCGGCGCCCAGAACGCGGATTTCGCGGCCCTCGCGCAGGGTTGTCAGCGCATCCTCGGCGATCGCACGCCGCGCTGGTCGTAAGCCGCAGCCCGAACACGCGGGCGGATCACCTGCTCGCGGGCTATGGTTCGCCCGATGCGCGGCTTCATCGATCTCCACAGCCATTTCGTCGCCGGTATCGACGACGGCGCGCCTTCCTTCGAAGTCAGCGCTGCCATGCTGCGCGCGCTCCGCGCCATCGGCTTCGACAAGGTGATCGCGACGCCGCACATGCGCCCCGAGCTGTTCGACAACGACAAACCCGCGCTCGAGGCTGCCTACGAACGGACCCGCGGCGCGCTCTCGACCGAACCGGATCTGCCGGCCACGGACCTCGGCTGCGAGCACTTCTTCGACGAGACCGTCTACCGGCGCCTGATCTCCGGTGGGGCGCTCCCCTACCCCGGTGGACGCGCCGCCTTGATCGAGTTTCACGGCCTCGATTTCCCGCCGGCGATCGGGGCGCGGCTCCAAGACGTCCGCCGCGCCCGGCTCTTGCCGGTCATCGCTCACCCCGAGCGCTATCGCTGCTTCTGGCAGCGCACGGCCGAGCTCGAGCGCCTGGTGGACTCCGGCTGCGCGCTCTTGCTCGACACCGCAGCGCTGGTCGGCAAGTACGGGCGCGAGCCCCAGCGCGCCGCCGAGCACCTGCTCGAACAGGGCCTCTACCACGCGGCGTGCAGCGACGCGCACCGACCGTCGGACGCGGACGCCGTCGCGCAGGGGATGGCGCGCATCGCCGATCTGTACGGCGACGACGAGCTCGATTTTCTGTTCAAAGAGGGGCCCGCCGCCCTGCTCGAGGGCAGGCAACCCGAAGGCTAGACCAAAGCGATTGTGACTTGTGAAGCCTGGCACTAGGCTCCGGGGCCCCTTGGTCAGCACGCCCCCGAAAGACCGTCCTTGGCTCAGCCGTCACTGGCCAAAGCTCGCGATTTCGCTGGTCATCGCTGGAGGTTTTGCCTGGCTCCTCCATGCGGGCGCGCTCCCGATCGTGCCGCACCGCGAGGCGTTTGCGCGGGTGGATTGGGTGACGGTCACCCTCTACACGTGTCTCTGGACCGTGATTCACGTGCTCCGCACCGGGCGCTGGTACTGGTTGCTCGCTGCGGTGCACCGCGTCCCCTTGATCACGGTGCTACGGGCGTCGTTCATCGGCAGCGCAGCGGTCGTGCTGTTCCCCTTTCGCACGGGTGAGTTCGTCCGCCCGCTCCTCATTCAGCGCGAAGGCAAGTTGAGCGGCTGGGGCGCCACCGGCACCGTGGGCGCGGAGCGCATCATCGACGGCCTGTCGACCATGGCCCTCCTCATTCTCTCACTCGCGCTGGCGAAGCCGGTCGAACCGCTGCCCGATCACATCGGCGATCTGCCGATCCCCGCGAAGCTCGTGCCCGGCGCGGCGATCGCGATGGTGACGTTTTTCGGCGTCGCCTTCGCCCTGATGAGCGTCTTCTACTGGTGGCGAGACTGGGCTCGGCGCGTGACTCGCGCGGTGGTCGGCCTGGTGTCGATGAAACTCGCGGACTGGCTCTCGGGGCGCGTGGAACAGGTGGCGGACGGCCTCGGTTTCTTGCGAAAGCCGCGCTACTCCCTGCCCTTCCTCGCGGCGACGGTCGCCTACTGGCTCCTGAACGGGTTCTCGTGGTGGCTGCTCGCGCAGGCCGTGGGCATCGAGCGGCTGACGCTGGTCCAGGGCTTCGCCACCATGGGCGTCCTCGCGCTCGGGATCCTGTTTCCCAACGCTCCCGGCTTCTTCGGCACCTTCCAGCTCGCCATCTACGCCGGGCTCGCCATGTACCTGCCGCCAGCGGAGGTCGTGGGTCAGGGTTCGGTCTACGTCTTTCTGACCTACGTGATCCAGGTGGGTCTCACGCTCGCCTCGGGGCTCGTCGGCCTGGCGCTCCGACCGGCCGAGCTCGAGGAGCCCAAGGTCGCGGACGGCGCGCCGGCTAGCTGAGGGCGCCCTCCATTACTTGGCCGATCGCTCGCCACTCTGTTAGGCGGCGTGCATGCGACTCGGCAAAGCGCTGCTCTCGATCGGTGCAGGCGTCGCCTTGACACTTTCGCTCTTCCTCTCGAAGGGCGCGTCGGCGCGCGCCGAAGCCGAAGCTCGCTACTCGAAGACGCAAGCCTACAGCGCGGCGCTCCGCTACCTCCGCGTGGACCTCGGTTACGAGGTCACGGAGAAGGATCCCGACGCCGCGTACTTGATCTTCAAGTACCAGGTCCCCGGACAGGGGCCGCAACAGGCCTCGACGGGGACGCTCGAAATCGTGGACGGTACCGACCTGGTACGCATCTACGTCAAGCTCGCGAAGATGCCGGAGTACCACGAGCGGGTGCTCCGCGACGGTCTCCTCCGAAAGCTTCGAGAGGAGTACGGCGCGCCTCCGCCGCCGCAGAAAAAACCAGCGCCCCCGGAGGAAAAGCCGGCGCCGGACGGCGGCACGGACTGAAGGACCGTCCAGCCGTCTCCCCGGGAAGGGCGCGGCCTCATGGCGAACCGTCAGCCACGGGCAAAAGCCTCCACCAGAGCCGAAAATCCGAGCCATATGCCCGTCGACAGCGGAACCGGGCAGCGATAGACCTGGAGGGCTCGGGCTTCACGCCTCGGGTTCCCTTCCATGGACGAGCGAGAGCTACCACCCGCCATCGGGCGTTACCGCGTCTCCCGCCTGCTCGGCCGCGGCTCCATGGGAAGGGTCTTACTCGCCAAGGACCCGGTCCTCGACCGAGACGTCGCCGTCAAGCTCCTGCGTGACGACCTGACCCTCCCTCCCGAACAGCGCGCCGCGCTGCTCGAACGCATGCGTCAGGAGGCCCGCGCTTCCGCTCGCGTCGCGCACCCGAACATCGTGGGTCTCTACGACATGGGCGAGGACCCCGAGTTCGGGCTCTACCTCGTGTTCGAGTACGCCGAGGGCGAAACACTCAAGGCTCGCCTGCTGCGCGGGCCGCTCGGGCCCGAGGCGGCGGCGAAGCTCGCGCGTCAGATCGCGGGCGCGCTCCACACCGCGCACAGCGCCGGCGTGCTGCACCGGGACATCAAACCCGAGAACATCATCCTCACCCCCAACGGCGGAAAAATCGCAGACTTCGGTATCGCGCGCGTGCCGGACTCGACGCTGACCCGGGACGGCGGGTTGCTCGGGACGCCCGCCTACAGCGCGCCCGAGTGCATCAAGCGCGGGGAGTTCTCGCCGAAGAGCGATCAATTCTCGATGGCGGCGACCTTCTACGAGGCGCTCTCGGGGCACCGCCCGTTCGCGGGGGAAGACGCGATCGCGGTCGCCTCGCGCATCACCACCGACGACCCGGCTCCGATCGCTGCTTCGTGCGCGCTCGATCCGCACGTCGACGGCGTCGTACTGCGCGGGCTCGCGAAGGATCACGAGGCCCGCTTTCCGACCGTGCTCGACTTTGGCGACGCGCTCGCGGAAGCCCTCGAACGCCGCACGCGGAGCGCTCAGCCGACGCTGCCCGACCAGCAGCACCGGTACTCCGCGACGCCCAGCGCCCGCTCGAGC
>JAEZYO010000896.1 GCA_023419055.1 Pseudomonadota bacterium
AGCCTTGCTGAACCCGGACCCCAAGCTGCGAAAGGCCGCGGCCGCGGCGGCGCTCGTGTGGTCGAGCGGCAGGTACCCGCGCGTCGAGCTCTTGCCGCTGCCGGAAGACCGCGTCGACGTGCGCGCCTTGCTCGAGTCGCTCGCCCCCACGGGATACACCGCGGCGGAAGGCGTCGAAGCGCTCGTCGAGCTCGGCCCGGCGCTCACCAAGGCGGCGCTCGCCGCGGCCCAGAGCTCGCCGGAGCGCGCCCGCTCCGTGGTCGAGGCGCTCGGCCTCGGCAGCAACGAGCGCCCCGAGCTCTTCGCCGCGAGCACCGGAGAGGTCACCGCCGAACAACGCGAGCGGGTGCGCGCGGTGGTGGAAGGGCTCGCGGAGAAGCTCACGCCGGCCTTCGTCGCGCTCTCACGACACCCCGCGCCGGAGGAGCGCGCCATGGCCATCGAGTTTCTCGGTGGACGGCGTGATCCCTCGGCGCGCGACGCGGTGATCGCCGCGCTCGAAGACCGCGAGCCCTCGGTGCGCCGCGCGGCGCTGCTCGCGCTCCCGCGAGGAGACGCCGCGGTCGCCGCCGTCACCCGGCTGCTCGCCGAGGAGCAGGACTGGGCCTTGCGCGGAGCCGCCGCGGAAGCGCTCGGCCGCATCGCGAACGGAACCACCGACCAGGCGGCGTCGGCCGCCCTCGGCAAGGTCGCCGCCGCGGACGGCTACGCGCTGGTGCGCGAGAACGCGGCCAAGGCGCTATTCGCGGTCGACCCTGGAAGGGCCCGTCCGGTGCTCGAGCGGCTCGCCGAGAAGGATCCGGAGCCTCTGGTGCGGGCCACGGCGCGGCGGCTGCTTTCGTCGAGCAAATGAGGCAGGATGCGCCCATGTTGTGGCGCGCGCTCCTGCCGCTCCTCGCTTTCGCGGGGCTCGGTTGCCGAGACCTCTCTCGCTTCGATACCGAAGGCACCCAAGCCTACTGCGGCTCGATGGTGAGCTCGCCGCTCTTTCAGGAAGGCTTCTTGCCGGCGGGCGTGCCTCCGCGCCTCGGCATGAGCTTGACCCTGGACACCGACTCCCTCTCTTCACGGCCGGGTGAGCTCTCCACCGACGACGCCGATCGCGGCCTTTGCAGCGGGGACGGGCGCCCACTCATCGATCGCGCGCCGCTCCGCGCGATCGACGAGCTGTCGCACGACGCGCTCTCGTCGCTCGAGTTCGGGGACGGGCGCGAGCACAACTTCTTCGCCTGGGTGGACTCGACGTGCCAGGGCACTCTGCTCGCGGTCCTTTCGCTGATGAGCGACGGCAAGGTCGAGGTGCGTCTCTTGAAACCGGCAGCCTTGCCTCCGCCCGACGCGCCCCCGGACCGCAAGCCAGGCTTCGCGTTGTTCACGCTCGAGCGCGAGAACGACGGCTGCGGGTACTGAAGCTGCGCGAGCCGTTCAGCGCAGCAGCCAGAAAAGGCCAACCGCGCTCAGCGCCAGCACCACGACGGCGAACAGCGCGATGGCGGCGTCCGCAGCGCGCAACCCCGAGCCCGGCGTCGCGGGCGCTCGGCGCTCGGCGACGGGCACCTCCGCGATCGGAGCGCCCCCGCGACGCGCCGCGGACGAGTCGCCCTCGCCCCCCGGATTCGGCCCCGCCTCCGAGACGGAAGGCTCCGGAGGTTCGATCGGCTCGTCGGGCCGCAGCTGCTCGTCGACCGCCGCCTCGAGCTCGCCGAGCGTCTCGAGCACCGGGTCGCTCAAGGTGAAAGCGTTCGCCCCGAAGCGGAGCAGCGCCCCACTCGGCCAGGGGGTCTCGCGGTTGGGCTCGAGGCGTTGGGCTCCGAGCTCCGATCCGTTCTTGCTCCCGAGGTCCCGCACGCAGACGTGCTGGCCCCGCCTGAACACTTCCACGTGCCGGCGCGACGCGTCCGCGTCTGCGAGCGTGAGGTCGAGGCCCGGAGCGCGCCCGAGCACGTACACGCGCTCGAACTCGGAGAGCACGAGCTCCTTGCCCTGATCGGGCCCGCTCTCGACCGCCACCCGAGCGTGCCCCGCGCCGCCCTCCGCGGCGAGCGCCGAGGCGACGAGCGAAAGCGCGATTTCCCGCGTGCTCGCCTGAAGGTTCGGCGTGGGCGGCGCCTGTTCCACCTTGAGCTCGAGCCAAATTCGCCCGACTCGCACCAAGTCTCCGGAGCGGATGACCCGCGGAGCTTGGGGTGACAGGCGTACGGGCCCGGCGAAGGTGCCGTTGGTGCTGCCCTCGTCGACGATGACGTAGTCGGTGCCGCGCTGCCGGATCGACGCGTGACGGTGACTCACGCTCGGGTCGGGGAGCCGGACCTCGCAGCCCTCTCCACGCCCGATCACGATGCGCGGGGCATCGAAGGTGATCGTGGCCGGGGCCTTGAGATCGCCCGACCGGATCACGACCGAAAGCGCCATACCGAGAGCGCATCTTGTCGACGGACCCGCACGCGGACAAGGTGAATTTGGGCGAACTCGACGTGGCACGCGCGCCGTCGAGAACTTGGCCCGGACCCCTCCGGCGCCTTAGTCGGTGGACACGAGCGGGCGAAGCCACGGCCCCGGGCCCGCCGGAGGCACCTCATGAGCAACGCACAAGATCGACGCGCTCCCAGCGAAGGCCGCGTTTCCCTGGAAACCCTGGTCGAAATCTGCGGTAACCAGCCGGGCATCCCGGCCTTCGAGGCCGAAGCCGTGGACGTGAGCGCGCGCGGGATGCATCTCCGGACCGCGTACCTCCCCGACGAAGGGGCGCCCCTCGTGTGCCGCTTCGAGAACGGAGGGCACGAGGTCGTGGTCGAAGGCGTGGTGGCGTGGCGCAAGGAGGGCTCGCGCGGTGGCGAGTTCGGCGTGCGCTTCACCGCGCTCGACTCGCGCAGCGTGGACGTCTTGCGAGGCCTCGTCGCAGAGAGCGTGAAGTCGGAGAGCGCGGTCGACGGCGCGGAGCCCGGAGCGCGCGTGCGCTTGCACATCGAGGGTCTCGGCTCGCCGATGAAGGCGCGAGTGCGAGCGTCGAACGGCGTGCGAAAGGTCGAAGTAGGCTCGAACCTCGAATTTCTCAAGGTGGGCCGCAAGCTCGAGATCGAGGATCTCGAGGCCGGCGCGCGACGCAACGCGTTGATCGACGGCGTCGACGTCGTTATCGATCCCAGCACCCGGGTCCCGCAGCTCGTCGTCGCGCTCCGCTACGAGGGTTTCGAGGAGGACACGCCGCAGCCGAGCGTCACCGATCTGGGCGGTGCCCCGTCGAAGGCGCCCGAACGACTCCGCATCCACGGCGCGTCGGTGACGACGAGCAACGCGCGCAAGGCCGTCGAGGACGAGGACGTCGACGACGGCGTCGAAGCAGCCGAAGCCCAGGAGGACGACGAGCTCGGGGACGCCTTCCGCGGCAAGCTCGGGAACCTCGCTGGCGGCGCCGGTAAGTTCGCCGCGCAGGCGGGCTCGGCGTTGCAGCGTGCCTCGGCGTCGACGCTACGCGGCGTGGGTCAGCTCTTCCAGGGCGCGAGCGGAAAGATCGC
>JAEZYO010000483.1 GCA_023419055.1 Pseudomonadota bacterium
GTCCGAGGGTTCGTGTCATCGAGGGCAGCGTCGCGCCCATTCTTCACGGCGGGTCGATCCTCGGCGCGGTACTCGTCTGCAACGACGTGACCGAGAAGGTCCGGATCGAGGAGCAGCTCGCCCTGACTGACCGCCTGAGCGCGCTCGGGACCCTGGTCGCGAGCGTGGCGCACGAGATCAACAATCCCCTGAGCTTCAACCTCGGGAACCTCGATCTGCGTCGAGCTTGCTCGTCGACCTGGAGCGCTCGAGCGCGGCCTCGCCGGTCGCGCCGCGGCTCAGCACTGTCATCGCGGCGCTCACCGACGCGCGCGCCGGCGCTGATCGCGTCGCCAAGATCGTCAAAGAGCTGCGCGGGTACGCTCGCAGTCAGGAGGATGAAGCGCGGCCAGTGGATCTGCGCGTTTGCGCGCAGACCGCCGAGGTGAGCGACACCGGGAGCGGCATGCCACCGGAGATCCTGTCTCGAATCTTCGAGCCGTTCTTCACGACCAAGACGGACGGCAGCGGCACGGGGCTCGGCCTCAGCGTCTGCCGCAGCGTCGTGGAGGAGCTCGGGGGAGAATTGACCGCGAGCAGCGAAGCCGGAAGAGGTAGCTGCTTCAGGTTGACGCTTCCTCCGGCGATCGAGCGCGACGGACGGCGCAATGAGCCGAAGGCCGGGCGGCTCCGCGCCTCGGGGCCGCGTGCCAAGGTGCTGGCCGTCGATGACGAGCCGCTCTTTCGATCGCTGATCGCGCGGGTCTTGCAGGGGCATCACGAGGTGGTGCTTGCGGGGAGCGCCGCAGAAGCCCTGGAAATCTTGCGGGGACGGCGCGACTTCGCTCGTGCTTAGCGATTTGATGATGCCCGGCGTCAGCGGGGCCGAGTTCTACGCAGAAGTGAAGCTGCGGTTTCCGGAGTTCACGGACGCGGTGGCTTTCATGACCGGAGGAGCCCTCACGCAGGAGTCCGCGGATCTGGTGGCGGCGCACCCCGAGCGCTGCATCCCAAAGCCGTTCGGCGGAGGTACTCTGCTCGCGTTCGTGGCTCGCTGGCTCACGCGCGACCTCGAGCCTTCTTAGAGCGATCGGGGCTCTCGGCTCAGCCCCCAACGATTAGGCGCCACAGCCCCAAACCCACGCCGCCGAGGAGCGTCACCACGCTGCTCGCGAAGATCGCCGTGTACGCGCGCGGGTGCCGTTCGATCCAGCGCTGAGTCTCATAGGCGCAGCGCTTGAACAGCGTGACGTGGCAGGTTACGGGGACTTGCCCGCTCTGCGCTCGACGAAGGTCGGCGAGCAGCTCCTGCCCGGAACGGTAGCGGTTCTCTCGGTCGTGCTCGAGCGCCGCAAAGAGAACGCGCAGAAGCTCCGTCGGCAGCCCCGTTCGCCTCCAGCGCTCGCCGATCCGTTGCGGGTCGACTCCTCTCGCCACGAGCTCCGCGAGGATCTCGTTTTTGTGCTGATGGTGGGAGAGCGGATGCTCCAGGGTCATCAGCTCGGCGAGGATCAATCCCAGGCTGAACAGATCGGAGCGCGCGTCGAGTTCTTCGTTGCGCCCGGCGGCTTGCTCCGGCGACATGTACTGCGGCGTGCCTACCAGCGCCCCGAGCTGCGTCTGGATAAGCCTATCCTGCTGGCCCAGCGCAAGCTTGCCATGAGCCCTCGACAGGGGGGCGCCGGGCCCGATGCGCTTGGCGATTCCGAAGTCGACGATGGTCACTTCCCCGTGGGGTCCGACCACGACGTTGTCGGGCCGGAGGTCGCGGTGAATCACTCCCTGCGAGTGCACGTAGGTCACGGCCTCCGCGATCGAGGCGAAGATCCGGAGCCGCTCGCTCCAGCCGAAGCGATCCACGTACGCGCGGTCGCCCCGCCGGAGCTTCTCGATCACCTTCGCGAGCGTCTCGCCCGCGAGGTATTTCACCACTAGATAGTGCTGCCCATTCTCGTCGATCCCCACGTCGTAAAGCGGAAGGACGCCCGGGTGCTCGAGTCTCCCGAGCAGGCGAGCCTCGTTGGCGAAGCGAACGAGGAGCTCGGCATCCTTGCGATCCCGCGGCAAGGTCTTGACCACCACTTGCCGGCCGAAATCTTGGTCCTCCACCAGCGTCACCTCTCCGAGTCGCCCTTGACCGAGGACCGCGATGTGACGAAAGCGGGCCTCCGATGAGTCACGACGGGGCAGCACGGTGGTACGGAGCTTGGCCGAGCATGGGTTGCCCAGGATGGCTCCGGAAATGGCGGGCTCGTCCTCCTGCTCGCTGGTCGAGGTGGCAGGCGCGCAGACTGTGTCGAGTCGGTTTCGCGCCATCGTCCGCAGCATTCTAGCGTAGGAGTCAGCGTCGAGGTCGAAGGCTGGCCAAAGCCGCGAGCAACGTGGAAAAGCTCTGCCGATTTCGTGAGTTAGCACCTGCTGGCGCGTCCCCCCCTGCCTCCTCGGGTCGTTGCTTCCGGGCACGCAGGGCTGGCCGCGCGGCTAGTAACGAGCGACCAAGCGGCGCCGCATTCGAATCACCTAAATAGATGAAGGCGCCAACCTTTCGATTGGCGCCTTCGCGTTTTGGGTGTGTTGCCGGGTGTTGTGTTCCCCCCGCACTTTCCGTTTTCTCTCGGACGCCGTTTCGCGGTGGTTTCACCGGCAGGACAATTCGTCGAACTCATCGTAGAGCGGCGGCGTGTACGCCGCGACGGCAACAATGAAGGCGACGGCGCGGCAGGGGACGCAGGAGCGCCGCCGTCGTGACATTCAGCTCAGCCGCGGAACACGTCGAGCACGCGCTCGATCGACCAATAGGCCGAGAAGGTCCCCATCGTGTAAGCCGCCGCCTTTTCGAAACGCGACCCGAGCTCCGGCCGCCGACCGAGCAAGAGGAGCGTGACGCCCGCCAGCGCGATCACGAGCAGCTGCCCGAGCTCCACGCCGACGTTGAAGCAAAGAAGCGCGAGCGCGGTCTCCGACGGCGGCAGGCCCACTTCTCGCAGACCCCCAGCGAAACCGAAGCCGTGGAGGAGCCCGAAGCTGAACGCCACCACCCAAGGGAGCCGTCGAGCGAGCGAGTCTCTGGGCTTCGCGCATTCGACGGCAAGGAGCAGAATCGAGAGCGCGATCACCGCCTCGACCGGAGAGCTCGGAACGCTGACCAGCCCGAGCACGGCGGCGCTCAGCGTCAAGCTATGCGCCAGCGTGAACGCGGTGATGGTCCAAAACAGGCCGCGACCGAAGCGCACCAGCAAGATCAAGCCGAGCACGAACAGCCAATGATCGACGCCGCGGAGGATGTGTTCGATCCCGAGGCGGGTGTAATCGAGGCTCGTTCGCACGCGATCCGAGCCGTCCGCGCGCGCGCTCCGGACGCCGAGGTTCGGCGCGTCGCGCGTCAAGACCGCAACGAGATCACGGCCGTCGAGCCACGTCACGCGCGTGATCACGCGACTGTACGCGTTCCCGAAGTTCGAGAGGGAGATCTCGCCGTTCAAGCCTTGCGGGTGACAATCGAGGAACGCGCCGTCCACGCGGCAAGTCTCGGGAAAGCGAACCTCGGGCGACCATTCGAAGCCCACGTTTGAAGCAGGTGTCAGCTGGATCCTGAAGCGCCCCTCCGTCACCTCGTCGACCGCTAAAGTAGCCGGCCTGAGCTCGTGACCCGAGGACGAACGCGGAGCGAGGACCAGGAGCGACGCCGCCAACGCGGCCGAGAAATAGCGAGCCCGAGTCATGGCTCCTCTTCGAACACGTACGAGTCGACGAGCGCCTGTAGCGCTCGGCTCGCGCCTTCTTCGCGCTCGGAGTCGAGGAGGTCACGAACCAGCTCGCGGCGCTGCGCCTCTCGTGTAGCGGCCTTGCGCGGCACTCGACCTTGCAAGCGAACTGCGTGAAAGCCCGCCTCCGACTCGAGCAAGGACCACCGACCGACTTCGAGCGCATGAAGCCCTTGCTCGAAGACGCGTCCGAAAACGCGCCGCACGTCGCCCTCGGTGCGGCCGATCAGCTGCCGCCCCTCACCGAAGGCGTCGCCGACGTCGTCCGGCGTTCTGCCCTCCGCGAGCTCGCTCACGATCCGGCGCGCCCTTTCCTCTGCGCTCAACGCCTGCTTGGAGACGAAATAGTGTTCGAAGTCGAAGCGCGCCGGAGAGTCGTAGCGGTCCCGGTGCGCCGCGAGCCAAGCGTCGAGCTCGGCGTCGGTCGGCTCTTGCGGCGCGAGCTTGCCCTCCACCTCACGCAGCTTGCTCGCCACGCGGTCACGAACGACCGGGTCGTTCTTGTCGAGACCGAGACGCAATCCCTCGCGGTAAGCCACCTCGTCGCGCTTCCACTTCTCGACGGCTGCGGAAAGCTCGGCAGGCTCCGGGTCGCGGCCAGTCCGCGCCCGAAGCTCGGCCGCGAGCTCGCTCGAGAGAGCACGCGGGACGAAGACGTGCCGCTCTGGGGTCCTGTCCGCGGCGAAGAGGCGATGCGCCACGAAGAGCAGCGCGCCGAGGACCAGAAAGTGCATCAAGGGCTCGCGCAGGATGGCGCGCGCCGCGTTCTCGTCCAGAGCTCGAGCCGATCCTTCGCTCTCTTCCGTCACGGGCTCGAGGTTAGTGCGGGCGCTGACCCGGACAAGTCGCATCGTCGCGCAACCGTGTTCGACGCGCGATCCACGTAGGATTTTACCCGTTGCCCGCGAGCTCGCCGGTACGCCGCTTGCTCGAACGTCGGAGCCATGCGGTTTTCGATCGTAGGAGCAGCATTGCTCACCCTGCTCGCCTCCTCATACTCGGCTCACGGCCAGGAGCCCGCTGCTCCCGCGCCGCCGCCTCCTCACGGCCACAACGGCCACGAGCTTCCGGAGCGGAACCTCGGCGGACACACCTTCTTGACGCCGACCTTCTTCCCGTCTGCGTTCGTAGGGACTCGTTTTGCCTTCCTGCAGGGTGTGCTGCAAGCAGAAATCCCCGACTATCCACTCACCGAGAACCGAAGCGTCGACGTCGACATGATCGGCGTCACCGAGCGCGCCGAGTTCTCACTCAGGATCTTCGATCGCGTACAACCTTTCATCAGGCTGACCGGAGAAGCGTTCAGCGGCATCAGCATCAACTCGGTGCTCAGCGTCGGCAGTACGTACGCGTACACCGCCGGCGGCGGTCTCCAGGTGAGGATCTTGCGCTTGGAAGAACCAGGCACCGAGCTTTCCGCCCGCTTGTCGGGTGACTATGGGCCGGGCGGCGCGGTCCAGCTCCTGCGAGTCGTGGAGGCCATCGTCCAGGATACTCCCGCGTCGGTAGAGGCGATCCTCGACGGCAATCTCCGCCGCGTTTCGATCGCCGACACCGAGCGCGCGAACGGAACGCTGCAAGCGCTCGCTGCGCAGAAGATCACGAAGCAGTTCTCGCTGCAGGCGGCCGCGGGTGCCGCCTACAATTGGTCGTCCGTCACGTTCTACGACACGGACACCGGCGAAGAGGTCACGCTGGACGACGGGCGAGTGGATCCCAAGTTCGGTCTCGGCTTCCAGGCGTCAGCCGCGCCCTGGGTCCCCGTGGGGGCGCTCCTCGAGTACTCGCTCGAGAGCGGAAGTCGCACGCTACCCAACCAGGATGTCGACGACAGGCATTTCTACACATCCTCGCGCTCGGCATTCACGTCGTCCACCCTCAGTTCCAGGTCGGCCTCACCGCCGGGCGCACCTTCGGCCTCGATCCGATCCAGCGCACCGGCTTTTTGAACCGCGACTTCGTGTCGGGCGATCCGAGCATCAGCTACGGCCAGCTCAGCCTCGAGTTCACGTGGTGGTGAGGCGCTCGGGCGCTTCCGCGACGACGACCTTCGAGAGGAAGGCGGTCATGGTGCGGACGTTCACGAAGCCCGCGGCCTTCATCAGGTCTTCGAGCGGCCTCTCGATGTAATTGGCGAAGAAGGGCTCGTTCATCGCGAGCGCGAAGTTCTCGAGGAAGACCCGGAGCTCGGCCGACTCGACCAGTTGCGCCGCGTCTTCGATGACCACGAGCCCGCCCGGGCGAAGCGCTCGACGCATCTCGGACAGCACGTTCCGCCGCGCGCGTTCGGGCAGCTCGTGGAACAGGAAAGTGCTCGTCACGACGTCGAACTCAGCGTCACGGAACGAGAGCTTCTCCGCGTTCTCGATCACGAACGAGACGTCGCGCACACCGGCGAGGACCCGCTCTGCGTGCTTGGTGTAATACGGGCTCAGGTCGAGCGCGGTGTAGCGCTCGTCGGGGTGCACCTCGGCGAGCTGCAGCAGCGTGCGCCCGGTCCCCGCAGCCACGTCCAGGATGCGACGGGGCCTCCCGCCGCGCGCTTCTCGATCGCGCCTCAAGAACTCGCTGATGGGCGGGATGACCTGCCGCCGCATCACGTCAGCGGTCCCGAAGAACAGGAACTCGACGCCCGCGTCGTAGACGGCCGCCGAGCGCTCGCTCAGGTAGCCGTCGGTCTGCCAGTGGAAGTTCCGGCGGAAGTAGTCGGGGTAACGTCCGAGGTCGACGTCGACCGGCAAGTCGCGCACGCGACCCGTTCGCGCGCGCCCCATCATGCTCGCGATCTCCTTCAACAGCGCAGGAACGTCGCGCAGGTACTCCCGCACGGGCATCTGAAAGAGAAGGCGCTTGGGGTAAAAT
>JAEZYO010000546.1 GCA_023419055.1 Pseudomonadota bacterium
CACCAGCGCCACGGTGAGCGCGAGCACGAGCGGCACCGCGGCGAGTCGCACCAGCGACGCGGCGCGCTGGGCGCGAGCGTGGGGCACCGCGACGAGGAACCCGAGGGGCACGCTCGAGACGGTGGCGCCGAGGGCCAGGAAGTTTAGCGCCGCGAAGCGGCGTGCCCCCTCCACCGTGTAGAGATACGACCAAGCAGGTTCGAACACGAGAAAGTAGCCGCTTGCCGGCAGGAACACCAAGAGCGCGAAGCCGAGCACGAAGGCGAACGAGCGCGTGAGGATGCGGCCACCCGCGCCGGGCGTCAGATCCTCGCGCGCCGCCCAGGCGAAGGCGACGCCCAACGAAAAGCCGAGGAGCGGGGCGAGGGGAGCGGGCAAAGCCGTCGGAGCTTACGTTGGGAGTCGACGAACGCCAAACCCTGGATTAGATGCCTGGGCGATGGATCAGGACCGGCTGCGCGATCTCTTGCGCCGCGTCGGCTCGGGCGAGGTCGACCCGGAAGGCGCCCTCAAGCTGCTCGAGCGTCTGCCGTTCGCCGATCTCGGGTTCGCTCGCGTCGATCACCACCGGGCCCTCCGCCAAGGGCTCCCCGAGGTGATTCTGGGGTCGGGTAAGACCCCGGAGCAGATCATCGGCGTCGCTCGCCAGCTCGAAGAGTCGGGCGAGAACGTCCTCATCACCCGTCTGTCTCCCGAAGCGGCCAGCGTGGTGCTCGCGGCGCTCCCGAGGCTCACTTACTCGCCGTCGGGGCGCACCGCGAGCCTCATGCAGCGACCCGTGGCCGTTCAAGACGGGCCTCCCGTCGCGGTCGTCACGGCTGGGACGAGCGATATTCCGGTCGCCGACGAGGCGCTCGAGACGCTGCGGATGGCCGGAATCCCCGCGGTCAGCGTGTTCGACGTGGGCGTCGCGGGGCTGCACCGGTTGCTCGCGAGTCTCGACGTCGTTCGAAGCGCGCGCGCCGCCATCGTGGTGGCGGGGATGGAGGGCGCGCTGCCGAGCGTCGTAGGCGGGCTCGTCGCGATCCCGGTCGTCGCCGTGCCGACCTCGGTGGGCTACGGCACGGCCCTCGGGGGCCTCACCGCGTTGTTCGGGATGCTCACGAGCTGCGCCTCCGGCGTGAGCGTGGTGAACATCGACAACGGGTTCGGGGCGGCCATGGTGATAGTGCGGTTGCTGGAAGCCGAACGCCGCCGGGAGGCACGCTGATGCCCCACGACGGTCACGATCACGGTCACGATCATCACGGTCACGATCATCACGGTCACGATCATCACGACCACGACCACCATCACGCTCCGCAGGGGCACGCGCACGAGCACCACCACCACCACCACGATCACGACCACACGATGCAGGTCGTGGTGGACGGCGCCGACTCGGTCGGCGCTCAAGCGCACCGAGCGCCGCTCGCGCGCGGCGCCGGAACCGGCAAGACGCTGTTCCTGGATCTGGTGAGCGGGATCGCCGGCGACATGACCATCGCCGGATTCGTGGACCTCGGGGTGCCCTTCTCCGTGATCGAAGACGCCGCGCAGTCGCTCGGCTTGGGCGGTTTCGCGCTCGAGCTCGCGCGCGCTCGCGCGGGAGCCATCGGCGGGAGTCATTTCGACGTGCGAGTGGCCGGCGGGCAGCCCGATCGGCGCTATCGAGACATCGTCGCGCTGATCGACGCCTCGTCGCTCGCGCCGGCGGTGAAGGCGCTCGCACAGCGGATCTTTCGCAGGCTCGCCGAGGCCGAGGCGGAGGTCCACCGCACGCCGATCGACGACGTTTCGTTCCACGAGGTGGGAGCGGTCGACGCGATCATCGACATCGTCGGGGCCGCTGCCTGCGCCGAGTACCTGGGCGCTCGTGTGGTCTCGACCGCCGTCCCGCTCGGTCGCGGTCACGTGCACTGCGCGCACGGCACTCTCCCCCTGCCGGCGCCCGCGGCGCTGCTCTGCCTGCGCGGGGTCCCGACGACGGATTCGGGGCTCGACGTGGAGCTCGTGACGCCGACCGGGGCGGCCATCCTGGCCACGCTCGCGGAAAGCTTCGTCGCGCGCTGGCCGGCGCTCTCACCCGAAAGGGTGGGGTGGGGCGTCGGAACTCGCTCGCTCCACAATCGGCCGAACGCGCTGCGCATGGTCCTCGGCGAGGAGGCGGTCCTCTCGGAGCCCGCCGCCTCTACCTACGCGCTCGTCGAGGCCAACGTCGACGACCTGACCGGAGAGCTTGCCGCTCACGCCATCGCGGCGCTGCTCGAGGCTGGCGCGCTCGACGCCTGGGCCTCTCCGGTGACGATGAAGAAGGGGCGCCCGGGGCTCGTCCTTTCCGCGCTTTGTGCGAGCGCCGCAGCCGAGCAAGTCGCCGCCACGCTCCTTCGCGAGACGAGCTCGATCGGCGTGCGAAAGTCGTTCGTCACGCGTACGGAGCGCCCTCGGCGCGTCGTCGAGGTCTCGACTCGATTCGGGCGGATCCCGCTCAAGGTCTCGAGCGGCCCCTTTGGCCCGCCGCAGGTGAAGCCGGAGTTCGACGCTTGCGCTCGCGCCGCGCGGGAGCACGGAGTCACGGCGCGCGAGGTGATCGCGGCCGCGATCGCGGGCTACTCGGAAGACGAGCGCTGATCGGCTTCGTCAGGGACGGGCAGTAGCTCAGTCCGGGCGTTCGATCGGGAGCCCCGCGGCTTCCCAGCCGAGGATCCCGC
>JAEZYO010000623.1 GCA_023419055.1 Pseudomonadota bacterium
GCTCTCCACACCCTGGAAGCTCACGCCCTCGCAAAGCTCTACCGCACCGAGTCCCCGCGCATCGTCGCGCGGCTGCTCCGCGGGTTCTCGGGCGATTTCGCCCTCGCCGAGGAGGTCGTGCAGGAGGCGTTCGCGGCCGCTCTCGAGCAGTGGCCCGAGCGAGGCGTCCCGGAGTTTCCGCGAGCCTGGTTGCTCAGGACCGCGGAGCACAAGGCGATCGATCGCCTGCGGCGCCGGAGGCGCTTCGAGGCGCCGCTCGACGAGGCCCTGCTCGACACTCTAGCGGGTAGCGGCGACCCTGCTCTCGGCACGGCGGAGAGCGAGCACGAAGACACGCTGCGCCTGATCTTCACGTGTTGCCACCCGGCGCTCGCGCTCGAGGCGCAGGTGGCGCTCACCCTGCGCACGTTGTGCGGTCTCACCACCGACGAGATCGCGCGCGCGTTCTTGACCCCGCCCGCGACGATGGCGCAGCGGCTCGTGCGCGCGAAGCACAAGATCCGCGTCGCGAAGCTCCCGTACGAGGTGCCCGGTCGAGACGACCTGGACGAGCGCCTCGACGCGGTGCTGGCCGTCGTTTACCTGGTGTTCGCCGAAGGTTACGCCGCGACGGCGGGTGACCTGCTCGTCCGGCGCGATCTCACGAACGAGGCGATCCGTCTCGGGCGCTTGATCGAGCGCCTGATGCCCGAGCGCTCGGAGCCGATAGCGCTCCTCGCGCTGATGCTGCTCCACGAGGCGCGGCGCGAGGCTCGAACGGACGCGGCCGGTGATCTCGTGCTGCTGGAGGACCAAGATCGCACCCTGTGGAATCAGGCGCAGATTCAGGAAGGGCTCGAGCGCGTCGAGCGGGCGCTCCGCACGGGTCCGCCGTCCACGTACGCGATCCAGGCCGCCATCGCTGCGCTCCACGCGTCCGCCCCGCGCGCCGAAGCCACGGATTGGCCGCAGATCATGCTGCTCTACGCCGAGCTCCGGAAGCGCCTCGACAGCCCGGTCGTGGCCCTGAATCACGCCGCCGCGGTGGCGATGGCGAAGAGCCCCGCGTGCGGGCTCGAGCTTCTTTCGGAGCTCGATGAAGCGCCCGAGATGAAGAGCCATCACCTGTTCTTCGCGGCGCGCGCGGACCTCTTGCGGCGCGAGGGTCGGCTCTCCGAAGCGCTCGCCGACTACGAGCACGCCTACACGCTCGCCAAGAATCAGGCGGAGCAGCGTTACCTCTCGAAACGCATCCGCGAGCTTCGTGCGGCGCTCGAATAACGGCCGCTCGAGGTCAAGCAACGTCGCAGGGGCTCAGAGCACGGCCATCCAGGCTTCGAGCTCGGGGACAGCGAGGTAGCGCCGTCCGATCCGCAGCGCCACCTCGCCTCCCTCGGCGATCACCCGGTGAAGCTCCGTGAGCAGCACCCGCAAGCGATCGTAGGTGGCGGCGTCGAAGGCGCGCTTGCGCTCGAGCGCGCTCGAGCAGCGTCGCGGAGGCCGTTCCCGGAGAAGCGCGACGCTAGCGAGCTCGGCGCGCTCGATCACGCGACCACCCCCGAGCGTGAGCACTCTGCCCTTCTCGGAGCGCGACTCGCGAAACGCCACGTCCGCGTCCACGAGCAAGGCGAGCGCCTGCGCTCGCCGCAAGAGGAGCCCGCACTGCACCAGGCTTCGCTCGAGCCGGCGCTGGACGCGAGCGAGATCCCACTCGTCCGGTTCTCGCTCACCCTCTTCTGGCTCGACTTCGGCGCGGCCGCGTTCGAGCCAGAGGCGACGCGACGCCGTCGCGACTCGCCGCTGCGCGGTCGTCCCCGGCACGTCCAGTCGCTCCGCCGCAAAGAGGCGAAATCCTTCGACGAATAGCGCCGAATTGGGCGCGAACGCCGCGGGTACCGCGAGCGCATTCGCGCACACGCGCGGCAAAGCCTCCGCCCCGGCTGCGAGCGCCGTGATCGCGTAGAGCGGCTGGAGCGCGCGCTCGGACGGCAGAGGTCCAATCACGTACGTGTCGTCTGGAACCGGCGCCGCCCTCTGCCAGTCAGGCGTCGCGAACCAGGCTCGTCGATCTTCGGTCTTGAGCTGCACGTTGTACGGAGGATCGAGTCGCTTGATCTCGTCGGTCTCGAGCAGCGCGGCTTCGAGCAAGCTCTCGGTCTCGGTGTAGTGGATGTCATGCACCTGGGTGAGGAGCTCGAGGCTCCTCTCCGTGGCCGGCCCGCTGCGCTTGAAGTGACCCGCCACACGACTCTTCAAGCTCGTCGCCTTGCCGACGTAGAGCACGTCGCCGCTCCGCCGAAGGAAGCGGTAAACGCCTGGCTTTTTGGGCAAGGCGCGCCTCCGCTCCTCCGCGAGTGGAAAGCTCCGCTTCGCGCTGCGCGGGGCGCGTGACGTCGCTCCGAGCCAGGCCTTGAGCTCGCTCCAGGTCCCGACGCCTCGCTGCTCGAGCATCGGCACGACCTCACGCCAGATCACCGCTGTCGCCTCCACGTGCCCCGCGGCCCGCCGCACGAGCTCCGGCGAGTGACCGAGGTAGCCCGAGAGCGCGCGCAAGTTTCGGCGCGGCAGATCGGGGAACAAGCGCTCCGCGACGGCGTGCAAGCAGACCGAATCGAACGGGAGCTCACCGCCGTCACCGAGCCGATGGTGCAGATCGCGCAAGAACGTCATCTCGAAGCGCGCGAAGTGGATCACGGTCGGGATCTCACCGCGCCCACTCCGGGCGAGGCGCGCGCAGGTATCCAGCAACGCGCTCCACGCGGCGCGCTCTTCCACCGAAAGCGCGACGCACTCTTCGGACCAGCCCGTAAGCTCGCGCACCGCGCGCGGGATCGGGCGACCGCTACGCGGTCTGATCCAATCGCTCTTCACCGCCGTGACGAGGCCGCTCTTCGAGCAGATGGCCCACCCGAGCTCGAGCAGGTCGCCGTGCGCGGGCGTTGCGCCAGCCGCCTGACCGTCGAGCGCGAGGACGTCGAGATCGCTGAGCCGTTCGCTCGTCACGCGGGACGAGCATAGCGCTCACGATGCCGCCGTCACTTCGCTCGCCCGACGGTTCAGGCGCCCATTCATGACAAATCAGCGCTTTTCGAGCACGATCTCGAGGTACTCGGCCGGCACCACCAGGCCTCCGACTCCGCCGCGATCGTGCGTCGCGAGCAGACGCGCGATGTCCGCTTCCAACGCCGGCGCGCCCTTGTCGCCCGCCGCGGCGAACGCCTGGCGCGTGGGTCCGTAGTAGGTGCGGAACACGTCGATCATGTGCGCCCCCGACTGGTAGCGGAAGTTGAAGTTCTTTCGCTCCGACACGACGACACGCACGCGCGGACCGAAGAGCGACGCGACGCCGGCCTCGGTGCCCCAGGTGAACGGCGAGGGCATCCCGGCCGGAGGCGGCGGGACGTGCTGGGACACGGTCCTGAAGAAATCACCGAGGAATCCTTCGGGCGTCCAGCTCGCGAGCCCGATCCTACCGCCCGGCTCGCAAACCCGGAGCATCTCCTCCGCGCAGCGCGCCTGGTTGGGCGCGAACATCACCCCGAAGGTCGAGAGCACGGCGTCGAACGACCCCGCAGGGAAGGGGAGGTTCTCCGCGTCGCCTTCGACGAACTCGATCGCGAGCCGCTCCGCCGCGGCCCGCTCGCGACCGCGCGCCAAGAGCTCGGGGACGTAGTCGAGCCCGATCGTGCGACAGAAGCGCCGCGCAGCGGCGAGCGTCGCGTTGCCGTTGCCACAAGCCACGTCGAGGACGCGGCTGCCCGAGGCCAGGTCCACCGCCTCACAGAGTGACTCGCCGACGATCTGCAGCGTCGTGCCGATGATCGCGAAATCACCGGTTGCCCACATCGCTCGTTGACGGGCCTTCACCGCCTCGAGATCCAGCGGTTTCTGGGCAACGTTGGTGAAACGGGCTGACGACGGCGGACAATCGACGATTTGGGTCATAGCTCCTCCTATTCCTCCTCGGCGAGCCTCCGGCGCTCGAGGCAAACCCGTCCCGATCGGCCGATTTTTTGGCCGTTGCGGGGGCGTTCCGCCTACCTGAGTGTCTCGCCTGCCCAGTTGTTGTAAGCCGCGGAGAGGAGCGTGACCATGACCGGGCTTCCGAACGTCATGACCGCGACCGGGAACGAGCTTTCGACCACCCTGGTGACTTCATGAGCACGGATACCCTCTCCGACGTCCTCCGCGCTGTCCGCCTGACCGGCGCCGTGTTCTTCGACATCCACGCGGGCGCTCCGTGGGTCGCCGAGGCTCCCGCCGCCCGCGACATTGCCGACGTCGTGATGCCCGGGTCCGAGCACGTCATCGAGTACCACCTGCTCGTCTCGGGAAGCTGCTTCGGGGGCCTCGTGGGGGAGCCCGCCGAGCAGCTCGGCCCCGGTGATCTCATCATCTTTCCGCAGGGCGATTCGCACGTCATGTCGAGCGCGCCCGGCATGCGCGCCGTCCCCGATCTCTCCATCCACCAGCGCCCACCCGGCACGCAGCTCCCGTTCGCGCTCCAGCCCGACGGTGGCGGCGAAAAGTCCACCCTGGTGTGCGGCTTCCTCGGCTGCGACGCGCGCCCTTTCAACCCGCTCCTCGCCACGTTGCCGCGCGTCATCCTCGTCCGACAACAGCAGCTCGCCGATCGCCCACTCGCAGCGCTCATCCAGGTCGCCGTCGCCGAATCGCGCTCTCGTCGGGCCGGCAGCGAGTGCGTGCTCTCGCGCCTGAGCGAGCTGCTCTTCGTCGAAGCCGTGCGCCTCTACGTCGAGACCATCCCTCCCGATCAGAGCGGCTGGCTCGCCGGCTTGCGCGACCCTCACGTCGGTCGCGCTCTCGCCGCGCTCCACGACCGCCCGAGCCACCCCTGGACGCTCGACGATCTCGCGCAAGAGGTCGCGCTCTCCAGATCGGTTTTGGCCGAGCGCTTCCAGCACTTCACCGGCAGCGCGCCCATGCAGTACCTCGCGAAGTGGCGCATGCAGCTCGCGGCCGAGCGCCTGCGGAACACGACCGACACGCTCGCCGAAATCGCCGAGCGCATCGGCTACGGCTCCGAATCCGCCTTCAGCCGCGCCTTCAAGCGCCTGGTCGGCGTGGCCCCGAACATCTTCCGCGAGAGTGAGCCGGCGCCGGACGGCGGTGACGGCTCGGCCTCGTCGTAGCGATGTCGGATGTGTTGGGGCGCGCCCGCT
>JAEZYO010000910.1 GCA_023419055.1 Pseudomonadota bacterium
GTCGTAAGCGTGCAGCGCCTCCAGGCCGCGCGGCGACAGTTCGACGTGCGTCGCGTAGCGGCCGGCGAACTCGCTCAAGAAATGGCGCGCCAGCGTGTCGATGTCCGAGACATGGTCGCGGAGCGCAGGCGTCGCGATCGTGAAGCCTGCCAGCCGGTAGTAGAGATCGCTCCTCAACACCGCGTCGTTGCCGAGCAGGTTCCGGTGCGTGGCGCTGATCACTCGCGCTCGAAACGGAATGTCCCGGCCGCCCCCGACGCGGCGGAACGAGCGGCTCTCGAGGGCTCGCAAGAGCTTCGGCTGAAGCGCGCTCGGGAGCTCGCCTATCTCGTCGAGGAACAGCGTGCCCGCACCGGCGCTCTCGAACAGGCCCATCTGCGCGCCGCGAGCGCCCGTGAACGAACCTGCCTCGTGCCCGAAGAGCTCACTTTCCACGAGCTGCTCCGGGATGGCGGCACAGTTCACCGGGACGAACGGGCCGCCCGTCTCGCTCAAGGCGTGAATGGCCTGCGCCACGAGCTCCTTGCCCGTGCCCGTCTCGCCGTTGATCAGGACGGGCAAATCGCGGTATCGCGCGACGGTGCGGATCTGCTCGCGGATGGCGCGGATGGCCGTAGCGTCGCCCATGATCGCGGCGCAGGGATCGAGCCTCGTCACCGCTGGTTGACCGGGCGGCTTGCAGATGAGCTCGAGCGCGGCGCGGAGCTTGTCGTCCAGCGTGACGGCGCTGATAGGCTTCTCGATCACGTCTTGGGCCCCGGCGCGGATGGCCCGCACGGCCGTATCGACGGTGACTCCCGCCGAGAGCAGCAGCAGGGCGGACGAGACCTGGCGAGCGCGAAGCCGCTCGATCAGGGACAGCCCGTCCATCTCCGCGAGGTGCAAATCGATGACGACGGCCTCGCTCGGCGCTTCTCGGACCAGGGTGAGCGCCTCCGCGCCGCTACCCGAGATCCGCACGGACCAGCCGAGGGGGTCGAGCTCGCGCGCGAGCTCACGCGCGAAGGCCAAGTCGTCGTCGACCAACAAGAGGCCCAACTTCGCCGGGCTCGCCGACCTCATCGCGCACCGACCTGCGCTCGCGTGCAGCTCGTTGCACGCTCTCGTCGCGGCGCGCGTTTACGCGAGGCACAAGCGCGCCACGCTGGGGCGACGGAACGTCGAACCGGGCTGGAAAACGGCGGCGCGCTGGCGCCGATTGCGGTGGTTTCGTTGAGACGGGGACTCGGCATGGTTCGTGAATCGCGGGCACGCAGCGGAGGAACGATGCTCTCGAAGGCGAAGCTGGAACAGATCGCGAAAGTGCTCGGAGGGATTCCCGTGCTCGGTTGTATCGAGGGCAGCCCCAGCGATCGTGCCGGCATTCGTTATGGGGACGTCGTGTTGTCGGTCAACGGCGTGAAGACCTCCGATATGGATCTGTATTTGAAGGCTCGCGAGCTCCGCTCGGACGGCGCGGAAGTGGTCGTTTTTCGAGACGGCGTCGAAGTCGTCATCGAGTTGGTGTTCGAGCATCCCTCCTCGCTGCCCACGCGACCGATGGGCGCGTCCGTTACCTGAGCCTGGCCCGCCACGCGATCCGAACCAGCATAACGGCCGACGGTCTCCCCCTTCAACGAGCAAGCCCGCGCGGATCGAGCTCGTACTGCGCGGGTGGTGGCACTCCGCATCGCGCGCGCGCTTTCTCTCGAAGCCGCCTGGGCGATAGCGTCGGCTCGCGAGAAGCTGCGCTCCTTCGCGGCGAAACGCACCGGCGCCGCCCAGGTTTTGCGGAAAGTGAGACGGTCGCGTGGGCCGTGGGGTGATACTTGCGCGAAACCGAGCGTGAGTTAGTCGTGACCTCGAGGCTTTCGAATGTCCCGACCCCCGTTTCCTCCCTTCACTCGAGACACCGCGGCGCAAAAGGCGCGCATGGCCGAAGACGCCTGGAACAGCCGCGATCCGAGCCGCGTGGTGCTCGCGTACACGCCGGACAGCCGCTGGCGCAACCGCAACGAGTTCTTGCAGGGGCGCCCGGCGATCGAGGCATTCTTACGCCGCAAGTGGCAGCGCGAGCTCGACTACCGGTTGATCAAGGAGGTCTGGGCGTTTCACGAGAACCGCATCGCCGTGCGCTTCGCTTACGAGTGGCACGACGACAGCGGGCAGTGGTTTCGAAGCTATGGAAACGAGAACTGGGAGTTCGACGCGGAGGGGCTCATGGCCGTCCGCATCGCGAGCATCAACGACCTCGTGATCAGCGAGGCCGAGCGCAAGTACCACTGGCCCCTCGGACGGCGGCCCGACGAGCACCCTTCGCTGAGCGAGCTCGACCTGTAGGTTCCGGCAAGCTCGAGAAGGTGCTAGGCGACCTCGCATGGCGCAGGTCAAGATCTTCGGCTCGAAAGCCTCTCTCGACGCGGTCAGAGCCGAGCTCTCCGACATCGTCCACGAGTGCCTGGTCCACGCGTTCGCGCTCCCGAAGGACAAGCGCTTTCAGCGCTTCTTCGGCCTGGCCAGAGAGGACTTCGTGTATCCGGAGGGGCGGAGTGAACGCTACACCATCATCGAGGTCTCACTGTTCGAGGGCCGCACCGTCGAGGCCAAGAAGGCGTTCATCCGAGCGCTCTACGAACGAACCCAGGCCCGCCTCGGGCTCTCGGCGAACGACCTCGAGATCACGCTCTTCGAGACGCCGCGGCACAACTGGGGGATCCGCGGGCTCCCCGGCGACGAGCTCACGCTCGACTACGCGGTCAAGGTCTAGGTTTTCGGCTGTTCGTCGCTGCGTGACGACGTCGCGCGATGGCGAGGGAATGAAATCGACTCGTCGGGCGCAGAATAGCCTGGCGCGTTCCGGATCCAGCGCTGCTTACCCGTGACCATGCCTGAGTGAGGTCGAAGGGACGCTGTTTTCGAGCTCGAGCTCGCATGTTGGCGTAGACGAGAGGAAGGTCGGGAATGATGACAGGTAAAGTGTGGGGTTCGATCTCGAGCGCGTGGTGGGCCGGTGTCTTCTGCCTCGCGATCGGTTGCGGTGGGGACGGCGCGGACGCTTCGAATCAGGCCGGTGGTGCCGGTGGCACGGCTGGAAGTTCCTCCTCGGGAGGCAGCGGTACTTCGGGCGCAGGGGGCAGCGCTGGAACCGGTGGATCGTCAGGCGGCGCGGCCGGCAACGGCAACGCCGGCAGCGGCAACGCCGGTAGCAGCGGATCGGGAGCGCTGGATTGCAGCGGCACTTTCGGTACGTCGCGCGTGCTCCTCTCGGCAGCGCCGAACGACGAGCTCGGGGGCGTTACTCTGAGCCCGGACGAGCTCGAGCTCTTTTATTCGAGCATCACCCCCGCTGCGGTGGACGGCAGTCATTTCTACCGCTCCACTCGCGCCTCGAAGGCCGATGTCTTCATGCTGGGAACGACGGTTCCCGAGCTCGACGCCGCCTGCGAGAGCGGGCAGCGAAGGACCATGGATCTCTCGCACGACGGGCTCCGAGCCTACCTGGTCTGCGTGCCGCCCGAGGGGCCTGCTTACGGTGGCTCGCTGCGGATCGCGGACAGGCCGAGCCTCGGCGCGCCCTTCGTCCTCCGGACGATGACCTACGGCGAAATCGGCAACAGCCCTTCGATCAGCCGCGACGAGCTCACGCTATACACGACCCAACCCGATGGCTCGTACGACTACATCCAGCGTTACGAGCGCGGCACGACGAGCGAAGCGTTCGGGCCCGCGGAGGACCTCTCGCTCGGAAGCTTTGACTTCCCCTCCTCTCCGGATATCGGCCCCGACGATCTCAGCCTCTACTTCGGAATGAACACCACCGTCGGCGTGGCGACGAGGGCGAGCACCGAAGCAGACTTCGGCGTCGCTACCGAACTTTTCACCATCGCGTCGCCCAGCGCTGGTGGATCACCCGAGATCTCTCGAGATTGTCGGTCCCTCTACTACATCAATCTCGAACGCTCGGTCGCTGACAACTCTACCGTGTTCTCCATCCGGACCGTGACGCGCTGACCGACCCGGGGTTAGCCGAGCTGGCCGGTCTGCTGCTTCCCCCGGAAGGAGAAGATGACCTCGGAGGTCAAGAACTGCTTCCCGTTGAAGCAGCACTGATTGGAACCGAGTGACGGAAGAGGCCTCTCCGCGCACTGCACGGAGTCGCGGCTCGTCGTTCGAGCTAGAACAAGCTCGGCTTGAGCTCGCGCCCGACGTACGCCTTCGCTTGCCAGCCGTGCGCGGCGCGGAAGACGAGCTTGATATCCAGGAACCGCACGTCGCGCAGGAAGAAGCGCGGATGTGAGCGGGAGGTGCCGGGCCACGCCCGCACCGCGTCGACCTTTGCCGGATCGCAGAGCCCGGCGGCTTCCCACACCTTCAACAGGCGAGCTCGCGTCGGATCCGAGTCGAGGCCGCGGAGCAGGTGTTGCTGCGCGACGGCCAGACCCAACGTGCAGCGGCTCGGGTCCGAAGCGTCGTCGAGGTTGAGGTCGAGGTAGAGCTCGTCGCCCAGGATCTCTGCGGGGTAGAGCCTTCGGAGCGCGAGCTCGACTTCACCGATGTCGCCGGCCCAGCCGAAGCGCTCGAGATAGCCGAGGAGCTGGTCGCGCCGCAGCACGCCGTAGAGCTTCACGGCCTTGCGCTCACGACCGAGCATGTAGGAAAGGTGGATGAAGCGCGCGCCCTCGGGGAGCGTTTCGAACGCGCGGGTCAGTGTGGCGTCGGGCTCCGCTCCGAGCAACTCGAGCGCTTCACGTGCGTGCGCGAGATCCGCCTCAGCGCCGTGCTGGTGCGGCTCATCGATGCGATACGCTGGAGTGAGGCAGACGCTGATCGAGGGCGCGGCCCCGAACGGACGACGGACGTAGTCGTCCTGCTCGAACCAGATGCAAGGGGTTCGTCGCGCGGCCAGTGATTTGCCGGACACCCAGTCTCCGAGCAGGCGATCGATCGCGAGCCACTCCTCGGTCCGGAAAGCCACGGCTTCACTGCTACGGGTTAGCAAAGCTTGGCGCAGATCTGCAGCGCCGCTGCGGTAGAAGGCAGCCAGGTAGTCGACCTGCTCGCTGCCGCGTGCGAGGCGGAGCTCGTAGTACTGGGTGGTCAAGCACCTCTTGACGCCGAGCTCGGCGGCGAACGACACCGCCGAGCTCCAGTCGTCAACAGCAGCCGAGCTCGCGAGAGCGGTTGCTGACATGCGTTATGCTCACCAGCAAGCAGGAGGGTCGATGAGATCTTTGAAAATAGCACCCTTCAGCTTTCGCAGCGGCTCGGCGGCTGCAGGGGTGCCCTTGACCTGCTTGAGTTCTTCGAAATTCTTCAGCACTTCCTGTGGACAGAGCTCGAGCGCGGTCAGGAACAGATAGGGGTCGTCCGAAAGATACAAGGCCGCGAGAGCGCTGATGATGGGCTTTTCCAGGGTCAACTGCGGTTGCCGAGCAGGAGCACCAGTCGGCGCTCGCTGGAGCTCGGCTAGGAGCTCCAGCCAGATGTCCTCGGAGTTGGCCCCGTTCGGTGCGCGGCGACCTTTGGCGTCCGGGAGATTCCTTTCATCCGCCGGCACCACCCTGCTGATCAGCAGCTGAGCTTCCTTCGACATCGTGAGGTACGGCTTGAGAAAGCCCTCGTACAGGTAGTACTCGACGTGCTCACCGTTCTCC